>JAOZQV010000360.1 GCA_029932035.1 Deltaproteobacteria bacterium
TCGCCATGGCAGCCTGTCTCTTATCTGGAATGACTATCGGCGTGTTAATCTTCAGGCGGGTATCAACCGGCAGCCAGCCTGTCATAGAGCGCATAATAGAGAAGCGGCGGCATGGGGATCCTCTTTTCAGTGCTAATCAATACTTTTGGGATGAATCAAACAGGACTTGTGACACATGCGCCGGGCCCTTTTCCCCAAGGGCCGACGCTTGACAGGGAGGAGGATGAGCCATGAAGATCGTGTATGTCTCCGGGAGTCCGAGAAAAGAGAGTAATACGGACTTTCTTCTGAAATCCATGATATCCTTCACAGGCGGGGAGCTTGTGAAGCTTAGCGATTACAGAGTTGAACCGTGTTTGTCATGTTGGTCCTGCGTTAAATCCGGTGAATGTGCCATAGAAGATGATATGACGAATACGTTCATACCCATGCTGCTTAAGGCTGATGCCATTGTTGTGGGCAGCCCCGTATTCTTCAATAATGTCTCCTCACAATTAAAGGCCTTTATTGACCGGACATGGTCCATCAAGGGTAGCTTGAGAAACAAGATCGGCGGTGCTGTCGTTGTTGGGAGAAGAGATGGCGCCGAAAGTGCGATCACCGCCATTCACGCCTTTTTTCTCAAACACGAGATGATTCCGGCCAACAGAGGCGTCCATGGCACGGCCTTTGCCCGGGGTGAAATAACAGAAGATGACGAGGCCATGGAATCGGCCAAGAAACTCTGTGAGAGACTGATGGAACTTGAAACGATTCTTGTGCCACAATAGTGGATGATTAGAGTGAACCTCAGTCCCTTTGGAGCCTTATCATATGAAAAGGACAACATCTCAAAACCAGAAAGATACCGGGCCGCGGACTGAAAATGTCCCCATGTCCTGCAGCATTACATCCGCCCTCCGGTCTCCCTGTTGCTCCATTTTAGATAGTATCAGCGACGGTGTGTTCACCATCGATCTCAATAAACGGATCACATCCTTCAATCGAGCGGCAGAGACCATCACGGGTTTCACGGGCGGGGAAGCCATAGGGCAGTACTGTTTTGACGTCTTTCGCGCCAACATCTGTGAAAAGAGATGCGCCTTAGACGCAACCCTTGCCAGTGGCAAGCCCCAGGTGAACCTCCCCGCCCTGTTCATCAGCAAGGCAGGGGATCAGAAACCGATCAGTATCAGTACGTCTACTCTCACCAGTGAGAACGGCGATATCATCGGGGGTGTGGAGACCTTTCGGGACCTGACTGAACTGGAAAAGTTAAAAAGAGAGTTGGCCCGCAGCTATACCCATGAGGACATTGTGGGAAGGCATCCTAAGATGAAGGAGATCCTTTCCTTCCTGCCTGATATTGCCGAAAGCGAAAGCCCTGTGATCGTTCAAGGCCCGACCGGATCGGGCAAGGAGCTTATAGCGCGGGCCATCCATCACCTGAGTCCCCGCAAAACCGGCCCATTCATTGCGGTCAACTGTGCGGCCCTGCCCGAGACCCTGCTGGAATCCGAACTCTTTGGCTATACAAAGGGGGCCTTTACGGGCGCCATGAGAGACAAGCCGGGCCGGTTTTTCCTCGCAGACAAGGGTACCTTGTTTTTAGATGAGATCTCCAGTACCTCGATGACATTCCAGGCCGATCTCCTGCGGGTTCTCGAAGACGGTGAATTTACGCCCCTTGGCGGGACCAGGACCTTAAAGGCGGATTTTCGGGTGATCACCGCAACCAACCTTCAATTGAAGAAACTGGTCGAGGATGGGGAATTCCGGGAGGATCTCTATTACCGCCTTAATGTGGTGAAGATCGATTTACCTGCCTTGAGGGAAAGGAAGGATGATATCCCGATCCTCATCGAGCACTTTATCCGCAAGTTCAACCTCCTCAAAGATCGATCCGTCCAGGGGGTTGCGCCGGAGGTCCTCTCCTTTCTCCTCGGATACCCATTTCCGGGCAACATTCGCCAACTTGAAAACATCATCGAATATGCCTTCATCACATGCAAGGGAGACGTGATCGGCATGGGGCATCTGCCAAGGGACCTGATTGAAGCGGAGGAAGATCGAGGCCCCTTATTGTCGGCAAATGAAACCGAGGAGGCCGAAAAGATACAGGCCATCCTGGATCAATATCCCCAGAACCGGCCTGAAGCGGCCAAGGCCCTGGGCATGAGCCGCACCACTCTCTGGCGGAAGATGAAGAAATACGGAATTATGGACGCGTAAATTGAAACCGATCATGAAACCGTTTCATGTTTTGAAACACCAGCGTTTAGCCTCTACTCTTCCCGTCTTTCCCTCGCCAATATAACCTATTGATATTGCAAATAAAATTATTTTATCTCCAAATGAGTCGGTCTGGCACTCTATTTGCTTTATAGATTTGGGTAGCCGGGCATTAAGGCATTGGAACTGGTTTTTTTTAGAGAGCGGAGTTTTTCATTTCTTGAAAGAGCATTGCGATGACGTAAAGGAATCCGGGAGATTAAAATGAAGATTGCGGTTCCTCTGTTCAGGAAGAGGGTGTCCCCCCATTTTGGCTCTTCCTCCAGGATTCTCCTGCTGGAAACGAAGGGGGAAGAGATTTGTCAGGAGACCATATGGGATTTGGGAGGAGAAGGCCCCGTAGAGATTGCCCGGCGCCTCGTGGCCCTGGGAGTGGAGGAACTGATCTGCGGGGGTATTCAATCACATTATAAGGACTGGCTGATCGGGAAAGGGGTGAGGGTGGTGGATAACCAGAGGGGTGTGGCCAGGGAGATTGTCCAGGACCTTCTACTTATCATTTAAATACTTCACCCTTTATGCAAAGGGGGAGCAGCAGCCCCTATGCCGCCACGATGTTGGCAACCTTAAACAGTGGCTGGAAAGCACCCCTGAGATCACCGAGATGGCAGAAAGGCTCCCTGATATTCGAAGGGCGAACATATGTAAGACGTGCTTTACGGGATAAACCTCAGGGTAAACCCTAACGTTGCATATCTTTTAATATTGATTAGTTGATTTTGCGAGCTTTGTGGCTTAGCGTGAGATTTTGACTTTTTTTCCGCCGATCACTTTTTAAAAAATTAGGAGGTAACAAAAATGGAGATGCATGCTGCGCAAATCATTGCCTTACTGGTAACCGGTATCGTCGTCGGATTTGCTTCAGGGTTGTTAGGGGTTGGGGGCTGTTTTATCATGGTCCCGGTACAGTTCTGGGCCTTGAAATCGATCGGTGTGGACCCCACCATTGCCATTCGGATCGCCTTTGGGACCAACCTCTTAGTAGTTCTTCCCACGGCCTTTACCGGCGCCATGACGCATCACAAGAAGGGAGCGGTCCTTTGGAAGGCAGGTGTGTCTTTTGGCATCGCCGGCGCTATCGGGGCATTTTTCGGGGCCTTTATTGCATCGCATCTGCCGGGGAAGGTCCTGGCAGTCGCATTCGGTATTGCCGTCATCCTGGGTGCTCTCCGGATGCTCACGGCCAAACCGCCGCAAATCACCGACGAACCATCAGATAGTCTGGTCACCTATATTCTCTGGGGAATCCCCCTCGGTATCGTCTCCGGCATCATCGGGATCGGCGGGGGTGTGCTCATGATTCCCATCATGGTCTATTTCCTCAAATTCAAGATGCACCAGGCCGTGGGCACCTCTACGGCCCTCATGATCTTCACGGCAATCGGCGGATCACTCTCCTTTCTGCTCAACGGATTAGGGGTTCAGGGGCTTCCCCCTTTCTCAACGGGCTATCTCAACTGGCTGCAGTGGATCCTCTTAGCCGGTTGCAGCATCCCCCTGGCCATCGTTGGGGCAAAAACAGCGCACCTTCTGCCGGCCAAGCAGCTCAAGTACATCTTTATCGTGGTGATGTTTTACATGGGGCTCAAGATGATCGGGGTGTTTGCCTGGCTGCATCTGCCGATCTAAGTGAAAAATTAAGGGAAATCTAAATGTAAGCGGGGAGGGGGACGTACTTCACATTTCAAGTTTCATGCGGGAAACGATAGGACTTCTC
>JAOZQV010000041.1:0-2152 GCA_029932035.1 Deltaproteobacteria bacterium
TCCATCCCTGAACGGCCATTGTTCGGGTCCACATCATCCGGCACGATATCCAGTAATACTTCGAAAACTCGGTCACGAACTTCCCGATTGCAGTATATGCTCTGAAGACCCATTAGCAGTTCCGGGATTTCATCTCGCGAACGGAAGTCGAATTCAATATCTTTTATCGCAAGTTCTCCAATTTTCATTTGCATATCGATGATTTTTCGCATATTTTATCTCCGAAGATTTGTGATTTTGTGTTTTACAGCAAGCAATCAGCATTACCAACAAAACTCATTCGTCACCAACTGAGATAAAATGATACCATTCAAATTAAACAATGTAAAGCATAAAATGCGTTCAGAAGCAAGTAAAACTCAAAATCTTCGTCGATGAAATATGCGCCAACTGGTTGAAATTAAACGCTTACTACTTTTCGGTCAAACACTATCTAAAATGTTTACTTGGCAAAGAATGGGCCAGATTTTTACAGTTTTTTAGCTGGATAACATAAAAAAAGAGGAGATATCCGGAAGGCCGGATAAACTGCTTTTGATTTGGCATGAAGGATGCCCCCCTTAATTCGTTAGCACTTCCTTTATTGCGTCAACCACATCATCCACGTCCTCAAACGTCATATCCGGGAAAAGGGGGAGAGAACAGATGCGGTCTGAATTCCACTCTGTGTTCGGAAGCATACCGCGACGCATGTCCATTGATTCCCTGTAGTATTTCTGGAGATGCCCTGCACGAAAATGGAGACCTGTTCCGATATTCCTCTGCTTTAGTCCAGCCATGAAATCATCACGACTGAGACCTGCCCGGTCCGTGTCAAGACGGACTATGAAAAGATGCCAGGCGTGTCTCGTGGTATCAGGCGGAACCGAGAGAGGTAGGATCTCATCAATCTCGGAGAGCAACTCGCGGTATCTAATGGCGAGTGCGGCCCTTTTTCTGTTGAACTCATCAACGCGAGCAAGCTGCCTCAAACCGAGAACCGCCGCCATATCGGTCATGTTATATTTATACCCGGGCTCTAATACCTCGGCCTGTGGAGATCGACCGTGTGTCTGGCGATCATAGGCATCCACACCAAGCCCGTGGAACTTCAACCGATTGATATGGTCTGTCAGGTCGTCATTGTCGGAACAAAACATCCCTCCCTCACCGGTAGTTATGTTTTTGATGGGATGAAAAGAAAAAATCGACGTCCCCTCTTTTCCCACATGCGCGCCCGAATAGTGCGTGCCTAAGGCATGGGCTGCGTCTTCCACAAGAGGAATCTCAATCCGATCAGCTATACTTCTCAAAGAAACCATATCAGCGGCAGCGCCGGCAAAGTGTACGGGCACGATCAACCGGGTTCTGGGAGAAAGAGATCCCTCAACCGAATCGGGAGAGATCATTAACGTGTCCTTGTCAATATCCACAAAGACCGGGGTAGCTCCTGCCAGGACTATCAGATTAATTGTAGAGACCCAGGTCATTGAAGGGGTAATGACATCATCACCGGGCCCGACACCTAATCCCTTTAAGACAATATGCATGCCGGCAGTGGCCGAAGAAAGCGCAACAGCTCTTTTGCACCCTACATATTCGCAAAACGCTCGTTCAAACTCAGCCACATTGGGGCCGGTGGTAATCCATCCGGAACGGAGCACGTCCCCTACAGCCGAGATGTCCTCTTCTGTAATGGATGGCCGGGAAAATGGCAGAAATTCCGCTCTCATCAGGCGCTCCGGGTAACAAGAAAGACTCCGAGACATATAATTAGAATACCGGCCCAGCGCATAGGTCCCAGGGCCTCTTGGAAAAAAAACTGCCCTGCAAAGGCTGTCACGATGTAGCCCACGCTGAGGAGCGGATAGGCATAGCTTACCTCCACTCTCGATAGGGCCATGAGCCATACAATGACGCTAATCACGTAACATAACAGCCCTGCAAATACAAAGGGATTGATAAGCGCCTTGGTCCCAATGGGCACGATGTTCTCCAAGGAAAAGGCAAAATGGCCAATTGTGCGCATACCCTGTTTGAGGAAAAGCTGGGCAGCCGCATTCAAGAGTACCCCCAAGAGAATCAGGGGTAGATACCGGTTCATTTTTATTGTCTCCTCATAATCTATAATCCACAATTAGCAGTTGACAATAGTCAATAGTCAATAGTCAAT
>JAOZQV010000041.1:2252-14742 GCA_029932035.1 Deltaproteobacteria bacterium
CAATAGTCAATAGTCAATAGTCAATCCTAAAGTCAAGTTCTTGTTGCGAGACCTTTAAAAAACGCCCCCTTTCGTCCAATCTCTGTGTTGCGTTCAGATTTTAATCTTCGAAATACTCCATGTATTCCTGCGGTTAAAATCCTCACGCGCCTTGATTCTAAACGAAATTGAGCATTTTCTAAAGGTCTCGTTCTATCAGGTAGATTTCCTCCATCTCATCTGCCACTCTGTCCCAGCTTTGCTGGAGCGCCGTCCTGTGGGCCATCTCTCCCATTTTCAGACGATTCTCTTTTATTAAAAGGGACGAGATCTTCCCACCAAAATCAGAGGCAGCGGGCTCTTCTCCGAGGACAAAACCTTGAACACCATCTGTTACAAGATCTTTTGCCCCCACTTTCTCGGTGATAATAACCGGCAGCCCGGCTGTCATGGCCTCAAGGACGGCCATCCCAAAGGTATCAAACTGGGAGGGCATGGCAAAAAGATCACTGGCAAAATAGTATTTTTCCACCTCCCGAGTGACCCCGGCAAAAATCACCCGGTCAGTTACACCCAAATCACGAGCCAGCGCCTGATAGGGCGACTGATTACCTTTTCCAACTACCAGCACCTTCAGGCTCGACCCTCTCTTTTCCTCCCTAATCAGTTCAGCCACGCCCTCAATGACCAGCCTGAGCCGTTTGATCTCAAAGTTCATCCCCACGAAAAGAACCACAACGTCCGATTCGGAAAGACCATGGCGCCTCCGAATATGGAGCCGGCAGTCTTTCCTGTCAAGAGAGGAAAAGCGTTTTAAAGAGACTCCCGGGTGAATCACGCGCATCCTGGATTCCGGTATATCATATGTCTTGAGAAGTTCCTCCTTTACAAGGCCGGATACCGGGAGGACCATCCGCATGTGGCGCCCTTTCAATCCCTTTCGCTCCACCCATGCCATGGATCTGTCAAAGAGGCTTAACCGCTTGTCTCTCGTCTCTCTGATCCATCTCTCATGAGGGATGCCATGCATGGTCAGGAGATGCATCTGAAATATCCGGTCGTGGCTGTGGACCAGATCGAACCCTCCACGCGCGATCTGCCCGTTTGCAAAATAGGCAAAGCTGATCTGCCGCAGAAACCGTGGAAAGACGAGCATCGGGACCTTATGGAAGATAACGGGCGCCTTTCCCTGACGCCACTGGTTTGCGAAAAGATGGATTTCAAAGCGGCTGCGCATGGCTAACCTCTCTGTCAGCTCATATGCAAAGCCCTCGGCCCCTCCCACCAGACCGTATTTAGGGATTACCACGGCGATTTTCATGCAAGCCATTCCTGCGGCGTTATGAGAACTTCCAGAAATGGAAGATCTGTAAGGCCAGTCTGTATTTGTCCTATTATATTACTGGAATACACATAGGGGAAAGGTCATTGAGTCTGTGTATCAGAGTGCCTTAATCAACCGTCAGGCACTTCTTGGTTTAATAATTTCAACGATCCTTGCACAGCTTTGACCATCGCCAAATGGATTTTTATCAGGGAGATCAGTTTTGGTAAAGGCCCAATCAAGATGCTTTACAATGTCTAAATCTACCAGTTTTCCAAGGCCCGAATCAATCGTTTCGGGCCGTTCCGTTGTATTGCGCACAATCAAGATTCTTTTTCCGAAATAGACCGCTTCTTCCTGAAGTCCGCCACTATCTGAAATAATACACATGGCGCGACCAATATATCCAAGCATTTCCTGATATCCAAGAGGTTCAATCACCTTAAGATTATTCCCTCTAAGCGAATCTCTATATTTCTGAACGTTTGGATTCGGATGGATAGGAAAGATAAAATTGATTTCGGGGTATTCGATTGCAGCACGATTGAGCTGTGAAAAAATCGCTTCCATCTTTTCATGGTTTTCACGGCGATGAATCGTTATAAGGACCAGATTGTCAAAGCTTATGTCGATTTCGAAACAATCTAAGGCATCAACAATGGTATTTCCCGTCAAATAGATATTGATAGCACCCTCGTTTTTTAGATTCTGATAAGCGCATTGTGTCGGTGCAAAGTTAATATCCGCCACAAGAGAAATAACTCGGCGATTGGCTTCTTCCGGAAAAGGATTGGAAATATCATATGTCCGCAACCCGGCTTCTACATGAGCAACCTTTATTTGATTATAAAACGCCACTTTCGCAATTGCACAGGCGGTAGTCGTATCACCCTGGATAATAATGAGCCTGAAACTACCATCAGAAATCAATTTCTCCACCGAATTGCAGATTCTGCAATACGATTCTGCCAATGACGAGCAAAATTCACTGGTATTATCCAGTTTATAATCCGGCTCCGGCATCAGATCCTTGACATCTTGATACAGATCCAGATGCTGACCTGTAAAAAGTGTTTTGAATGGAATTTGTTGTCGTTTTAACTCACGAACCAGGGGGAAGAGCTTTATAATTTCCGGCCTTGTTCCATAGGCTACAAGAATCATGACAATATCGGCTTAAATCCCTTTGAAATTTCATGGCGAACTACATTATAATAATCTTGTGATCTGTTCTTTGAACTAATCGCCACCCTGTCAATTCCACGTTTAGGATATAAAGATCCCCACAGTTCCTTTTCTGATATAGGATGCGGCGGACAGGCGGATCGAATACCCTGTTTACTCAACACAGCACAAAAATGAATATCTTCACCAAAAGTCTTCAACAAAGGTTCCTCCCACCAAAAAAACTTGGCCCACTCCTTCCTGAAGAACCAGGAATGCCCGACAAGATCAACAACTTCCAGTTTTTCGTTTTTGCCCTCCCAGCCCATACGTGGTTTTTCTGTTATTACTGAACCCTGATCAACAGACAAGTATCTAAGGCCAATTGTACCTAAAATACATTTTTCTTTTTCGATATATCGTAAACAGTTTTCAAACCACTTGGATCCCGGAATTGTGTCATCATCAAAAATACAGATGTACTCTCCGTCAAGAAATGGTGCAAGTGAGAACCTTGGCGTTACTCCAAAATTGTAGTCGGCTATGATTTTTTTTACGTTTTTTGAATTCTTAAAGTCAGTCAAATGGGTCCGGTTAATAAAACCGAGCTTTTTGGAAGGTTGATTATACCAAAGTATCACTTCATGAGGTTTTACTGTTTGAGAAAGAACGGCCTCAACTTGTTCCTCTAAGTATTGAGGTCTGTTCCACGCGGTCAATATGACGGATATTAGTGCAGAAGGTGCCATTAAATTAAATAAAATACGTTACTTACACTTTGAAGCCTTAGGATTAGTATTGTCCGGCGGGCAAAGTTAACCTTACCGATAACTCCAAACCTCGTTAAGTGGTTAAGTCGTTATTATAACTAGAATTCACGCCCTTTGCCCAAGAATTGGACATTCATAGAATTCAGGGATTGAGAAATTCAATTCGCAAACCCCAACTTGGTTCCATACAGCTAATATGGGAAGAATGGTGTCCAAAAAACAGAGTTATTTTTTAGAGCAAATAACGAGGTCTGAACTCTATCAATATTGTCATTAAGAAATAGTAAAATGGCGGGAGTGTGTCAAGAAAGAAATCATCCCAAAACCACCACATTTTAACCTGTTATGGAAGTATCTAACCGGAAACTACTAAGACGGGTTATCTAAAAGCTTGTAAGAAGAACTTTTAGTTTTGATGAACAGGGTTTCAAACCGATTATGGCGTACATTATTGACACGCTATCTTAATGACCGTATACTCTTTTCCCCAAGAAGGTCATTTGTTATTAAGATTATTAAGAAAATCAAAAGTATATAATTGGGATGATTTACGCTAAAGAAAATGGTTTCCAACTGCTAAAGAATTGCCTTGATAAGGTTTGACCGTGCTCCCATCATTTTTCCGCGCCATATTTCCGAACGCTAATTCCAATGACCCTGAGCGCGTGGGGGCAGGGGTGATCATCCTGATATTTATTCTGGGACTTGCCATCCGTCTTTTTGCCTGCCAGCATACCTTTGTCATCAACCCTGACGGGATCTACTACATACACCAGGCAAGGGCCATTTATTACGGTGAATGGAACAGCCTGGCCTCCTGCCACCTCAGTTTTCTCTCAAATTATCCGTTTTTTATTGCCGGCGCATATACAATATTCCATAATTGGATTTTTGCAGCTAAATTCGTCTCACTCTTTTTCGGTTCAATTACCCTGATCCCCCTCTATTTTCTGTGCAGGCGCTTTTTCGACAGAGATATCAGCGCATTGACCACACTCGTTTTCGCCCTCCTTCCTGTTTTTGTTGCAAGAAGCGCGGACGTTGTGAGGGGACCCATATGCTGGTTTTTCTTAGCGGTGGGTCTCTATTTCTTTATCAAGTCAGACGAGAAAAAGTACCGTATTCTACTGCTGTTATCCTGTCTTTCTTTTCTGATTGCCTCGTGGGCGAGGATTGAGTCTGTCCTGTTTGTTTTGGTTAGTTCCATATATCTGTCGGCAGTGCCACAGAAAAAGCGGATTGAGAAACTGGTATTCTTCACGTTGCCGCTGATCGGCTCTCTGGTCCTTATTTTCTTCGCCGTCCTATTTCTCAACAAACCTCTCGAACATACCCTGAGGCTGTATGAGATCGTCAACAAACTTTCAGCCCCGATCATTGCCTATGAAAACCTCAGGTCGGGTTTGGCAGAATTGATGCTACAGCCCCTTGAGGGCGTTATGCCGCATTTCCTGCACAAGGCCAGGCATCTGGTCTGGCTTGTGGCCCTCGGTACCGTTGTCAAATATATGATCAGCGCATATTTTTATCTTTTTTTCATCATATTTGTTCTTGGCCTCGGAGGGGTTTGGCACAGATTGAAAGTAGATCGACGCATTCTCTACCTCTCTCTCATCGCTCTTTCGGCGTTCATGCTGTTATATGTGCATGTCGTTCAGATGTGGATGATGTTCGACCGGTTCTGGCCGATTTTCATGCTCCCTGCTTTTATGGTTGTCGGGTTTGGTCTGGCAAAGAGTGGGCTCTTTATAAGATCAAAGTTTCATTTGAAGAAATCTACGGTTCTCGCTCTCCTATGCCTTATGATTTTGGCGGTTGCCTTGCCCAAGAGCCTGAAATCCAAAGAGGCGGACAAGGTTGTTTTCAAAGAAATAGGGGAACTCATTGCCCATAGAGAGGGAAACGCGAAAGTGACAAAGATCGTCAAATCTTTGCGAACGCCAAATTGGGCTGCCTTTTATGCCAATTTGGAATATGAGGGGGCTCCATGTCCAAAGACCGATTTCGGAATCGAGTATAAACGGTTCGATGAGATGGTATTCAGAGACTATGAAGGCTTTATGGGTTATCTGAAAAAAAACGGTGTAGAATACTTCCTGTGGGAAGAGAGGGCGTGGCCAAAAGGTGGTTTCGACTTCCTGAACAGAAAAGACCCTAACGCCTTTAAGGAGATAGGAAATTGGAGTCATCCGGACACAGGCCGAATAGTCCTTTTTAAGGCCCTAATGAAACCAGAATGAAACTTTGAACCCGTGAACTTGAACTTGTGAACCCCTGCATCAGTTTTTTCTACACACAACCGCGATCCAATTTCCGTGAAACATCTTAGAGATATGCCTTGCAAACATCTTAAAAAAGATCGTCTCTCTTAATTCATTGCTTACAAAGTCTGAATTGTATGTATAAGAAGACACGTGTCGCCTATTATTTTGTGAGATCTTTTACCGGGTTCCGAGATCCTTCTCGATTTCCCTGATCTTGACATAGCGCACAAACAGGGCATAGGCAGACGTTACAGCTATGATGAATCCCGGCAGACCGTCCAAAAAGCCCTTTTTCAAGAAGTAGACTTCAAAGAATTTGAACAAGGGGCGGAAAAGAAGGAGTATCAGGTGGAAACGTTTCCCCTTTTCATACATGTCTTCTGCTATCAAGCTGGAAAAGTTGTCCACAGTCTGAAGTTGTCCTGAGATGACGCCCTTGTAAGGATAGTGCAAAAGATTGTTTTTAAGGTCTCCAATGCTCCCCTCTATCTCCACTCTCTCGTGTACGCGGCCTCCTATCCATCGGCCTTTATTCCGCCTGAAAAGCCGAAGCTGTCGATCAGGATAAAAACCACTGTAATTTATCCATCTTCCCTGATAAAATGACCGTCGAGGGATGCGGTACCCGTTAATTGCCGTCGCCTTATCGATCTCAGTCAAGATCTCCTCACGCAACACCGGCGTGACCTCTTCGTCGGCATCCAAACTCAATATCCAGTTGCCGCAGGCCTTTGAAAGGGCAAAGTTCTTTTGATCCGCATACCCTGTCCACGATCTCTGGAATACACAACCGGTGTATTGCCTGGCAATATCCATGGTATCATCGCTGCTCATGGAGTCTACAATAACAATCTCATCGATCCATTTAATACTATCAAGGCATCTCCTAATATTCCGCGCCTCGTTATAACAAATGATACATACTGATAAGCGCTTGTCCGCTTCTGAACCCATGGATTTACTCCGGCTTGCTAAGAGTCCTCATACAAAAGCCCCTGCACGCTGGAATCGTCAATTTTCCAGTGTAACGTAGAAAATGGGCCCGAAAAGGAAATTTTTTTCTTTTTCAAAATCGGTCCGGTTTTATGTGTCTGAATTTATCCATCCCGATTCAAGGGTTAGTGGATGAATTACGTTGCCTCATGGCCTCAGACTCCCTTGCCAGCTCTTCCAGCAGATCCTTCACTGTCCAGTTTTCAGAAACAGGGGTCAGGGTGGCCCAAAATTGTTTAGGGAAACCTGAACCCCGATAGACGCCCATGAGTCTGTGCAATTCCTTATGGGTCAAACCACACATAATAATTGCCCGACTCAGGGTGGAGGGTTTACCCTCACCTCTTTTCTCTTTCAGGGCCAGGACATCTTTGAGGGTCCTGTGGGAATCCTCATCTGTGATGAATTTAACTGGCAGATCCACCATATCAATCTGCTTAAGCAGCGCTAAAAAAATTGGCTGTTGTCCGGAAGTGTATCCACACACCAGAAGCTGCCTCGGCCCATACATTTTTTCCGCAGATTTCTCCACTTTAGTAAACGTACCATTTCTCATGGCTCAAACCCCTACCCCGGACAAACGGAGATTGACTATTGATTATTGATGGTTATCTCCCAGCTATAAGTAGAGTACCACCCTTTCCCCCTAAAACGCCCACGCTCACATCCCCTCCTTGATCAGAGGAAAGGGGAAAAGAGCCGATTTTTCAGCGCAAAAGCATAGAGAACCTCCCCTTCTGAGTCAAGGAAAAAGGACCCGCAATATGAGCGTATCAGATCAACTTTAAAAGCAGCATATCATTTCTCTATACTTTGAAACCACTTGATTTTAAGATGTTTTCCAATATATTATGGATTTCGATTAGTAAAGACGGACATTAGGTGAAAACGGTATGAAGAAGGTAATCCAGCATAGACAGGACAGAGTGGCTGCGTTGGATACAAAAAATATCAACAGTATCTTACTGATACAACTGGGTGATATAGGGGATGTAGTCCTTACCTTACCCTGCATCAGGGCCCTGCGCGAAAATTTCCCTGAAGCCAATCTGATTGTTGCGGTAAGAGACAAGACCGATGAGCTGATAGAAGACTGCCCCTGGGCCGATGGAGTAATTTCCGTAAACAAACAAAAAAGGGGGCTAACTAAGCAGATAGCATATCAAAAAGGGTTTTTTCTGAGTCTGAGAAAATTCCATTTTGACCTAACCATTGACATGAGGACAGGCACACGAGGAGCAATCCTGACCTTCCTGTCGGGCGCGCGGCAAAAAATAGGGTACCATTCCATGAATGGCAAATTATGGCGTAATCGAATTTTTACCCATCTGTATCTTGATGAGTATAACCCACTTCAACATGTGGCAGAATATCACCTTAATCTATTGACGGCTTATGGTCTGACAACAGAAAATATCTGGCCTGAGATTCATGTCCCCCATGAAAGACATCAAAACGCTGCAACACTGTTCAAACAGGAGAAAATACCATTGGACCAACCGGCTATCATCATTCAGCCGTTCTCTCTTTGGGAATATAAGGAATGGGGAACAGATAAATACGCTCATCTGATTGACTGGATTACTTCTAAATACAGGTTCCCGGTAGTTCTCACCGGTTCTCCTGGTGAAACCAGAAGGGCATCTGAAATAATGGACATGTGTGGACGGGGTGTCTATGATCTTGTGGGAAAGACTTCCATAGGAACATTCTCTGCTATATTGAAGCGCTCCCGGCTGTTCATCGGTGCGGACAGCTCCGGAATGCACATTTCCGGTGCCGTTGGCACCCCTACAGTAACCATTTTCGGCCCCTCTTCACCTGTTTCGTGGGTGCCTAAAGGGGAACAACATCTTATAATTCACAAGGACTTCCCCTGTGTGCCATGTAGGCAGAAGGGCTGTCAGGACAGGGGAATCAGTCGCTGCATAGAAGAATTAACCGTAGAAGAAGTAAGAACAACCGTGGAAAAACAGCTTCTCCACTTGTCCCCCAAATTCAAACGAACAGATAGTAAGCTACCTCGTGCCCATCCATAAATGGTCTTTTTGCCCAATATCTGCGTTATACTCAAAAAATAATCCTCGGACTGAAACCTACGAGCACCTGCCCCCTGTTCTCTGTACCTGCCGCCTTGGCGAGGGTAGGAGGGGTTATTGGTATCAAGTGTCCTTTATAACAGTGCTGTATTTCATTTTTATTGAATTCAATACTTCGGTTATTATCTTTTCATCTCTTTTTGTGTAGGAAACAGTTTTCATTTGATTGTTTGTATCTAAAACATACCCTTTATCAAGCAAAGCGTTTGTAAATGCTTCATATATCTCCTTATCAGGGAACTCAAGGATTACATGAACTGTGCGTTTTAGTGTGTATTTATTTATTTTTTGGGCCTTCCTTTTTTTTGGGCTGTTCTTTCGGGCAAACCTGCTTTGAATATTATTCTGAAGGGACTTAAGCGATGAATCGGAATGATTTACATAAACGGGGATTTTTCCGGCTTTTTCCAGATGTTTATGCAACGTTTCAGGGTCAAGGATAATATTGATATCCGGCGCAACAGCAACAGAGACAAACCGGCCCGCAGAATCCCTGTCCATATCACCTTCCAGCAGGCCGAAACCCCGGTAGACAATGAAATTATCAGCATGCTCGGCCCATGTTGCAATTTCCTTTTTTACATTACCGGGGATTTCGTGAACGGAAAGCCGTTTCAGCAGACCAATGACATTTAAATTCTCATGGACGGCAAGTTGTTCAATCACTTTCTTCTTACTCAGTTTTAAAACACTATGGATATCTATTATGACGACATCGCACAGGTCAAATAGCCGGTCCAGGGCCTTTGCCGGGTACAACAGTGAATCGATATGGATCTCATAATTGGGCAGTACTGTTATTTCAGGCTCCTTGACCGATCCGTTTATTGCATTTAATAAGCGGTCTGTGACCCGGAAGGCCTGAAGCCTGTTCAATGACGGGTAATTGTCTTCTCTTTTTTCGGAATATGCAGCATCAACATACCCCAGATTAAGTGGAATCCCTTCAAGAAACCTCTCTATAAATCTCCCTTCAACTCTTTGAAATCTGTCTTTTAAATTTTCAACGCCCCATGATTTCCCATATCTACTTCCTGTTTTTGTCTCGATGAAATTATGGTAGAGGCCTTCATCATACTGCGGCTTTTTCAAGGAGAGCTTTTCAGGAATGAGAAAAAACGGATTATTGTTCTCTACATATTCAATCAGCGAGGCAGTGCTGTACCAGACCCCTGCTTCGCAGTTGGAGAGCAGTTCAAGCAGATATGTCCTTGTCTTTAAAAAAGAGATCTGCGTCATTGTCCCCGTGGCACAGCCCCAGCCGTCAAACCTGTCAAGCATACTCAGGGGGCCATGTTTAAAAAATTCATTGTCACAGGGTTCGGCATCATGAACAAGAACATTCAGGATGTCATCTTCCTGCTTTTGCAATGATTGATTCAGGAAATTTTCATAAGTCTTGTCGGAAAAGTCTATATAGTTGTCAGGATAGGATTCTGATTGGCTGCTGTAGCCCATGTATGTCCCTTCAGTCTGGTAATCAACAAACCCGAGTTTCAGGCTGAGGCGGTCTATATAATCTATCCAGAGCGAATATCCATCATCGTTTACATCCCTGATCACTGATGTGTCTGTCATCAGTTTTGCAATACGCTTAAGATGGGCCTTTGGCAGGGTGTTATCCCTGTGCGCGCGTTTTATTTCGTTTTCGGACACATACCGTGCAAAGGAGTGTAGGTCTCTGCGCAAATCGCATGCATTGACAAAAATTTGCAGGTTTTCTACATCTGCTTTTTCTAATTTAGTTGTCGGCATTGGTATCCACAAATTTTACGGTATTACCTGATTTGCTCACAAGCTTCTGAATTTCCGGAAGCAGGTTTACCGGAAAAGAGATGAATTCGTCAGAAAGAGAGACAAGCTTTTTTGTGTCCGCAAATTTCTTTTCAAGAAGCACTTTCAGGCTTAAATCTCTGACCCTCGCTATCATAAGGTTGTTGTGAACAACGGTTTTGCCCTTCTTCCGTTTTATTGAGCTGACAATCCGCCTAAACGCCTTATGATGTTCCTGAAGCCATACAAATGCCGGTTGCTCATTTATTTTTTCCAGGGCGTGACTCATCTCCACAAGGTCCGGTTGCGCTGCAAGCCCTCCTTGCCGTATACTCATATTGCATACTGCAGACAACCATTCAAGGGTGTCCAAAGGTATGCATGAAAGATCTATAGCGATAATTTGATCGTCTCTGATTGACAAAAAATCTTCAGGTTTTCTGTTGCCTGGGCCGGTATCAATGTTCAGTGACCGAAAAAGTGTCTTCCCGTCCTTTGTAATCTTTTCAAGACATCCCCGTTTGAAGCCCTTTTCGCACGCAGACTCTATATCCGGCAGATTTGTGACCGCCGGGTATGCTATCTTCCAAAGCGGCAACACATCATCGGGTACAGCCCATTCACTTTTTTTTAAAAAAGACAACGTGTAATTGATCAGGGCCACAGGAGACAGCAAACTGTCGCCTGACTTGCGGTCACTGGTCACGGAACTTGTCCATTGTGATCTGTTCCAGGTTTTCAGACGTTTAACAGTAAACCGATCTTTACCGAGGAGCAGTTGTCCATCCTTGATATGCAATCTTCCTTCAAATGAATCCGGTTGAGAGCCCGAAGTTTTTCCGGGTTCAAGAATCTCGGCAAGTTTATCCCGGAGAATATCCTTTCTCTCAATTTTATTGTCAGGTTCGGCAATATCTACAGGATTTACAGGCACAGGCAAATAGAGCTCAAAATCGTTTGGGAACATGAATCGTTGTCGTTCCAGCACAGTGGTGTTGCCCCATTCTTTTGGTTCTTCCGCAAATAAAAGCAAACCCTTACGGATCAACTCTGTTTTGACTTTCTTGAATACCACTTTGTATTTATCATTGAAAGTATAGCCATAATCACGGGGGTATGCCTGTTTGTACAATCGCGCAAAAAATGTGATGTCCTTTTCCTCGCCTTCAGCATTGAGCAGATGAAGAAACAGGATCTGCTTTTCATTCAAAGAGGCCATGGCTTTTTCAATTCCGGGGTCGGAAAGAAAATTGAACTGGAAGAGTTCACGGGATTTCAAACATGCAGGCGGAAAACCCCGTGCTTTACAAACAGCCTTGATATCTACCTGGCTCAGCCCGAATCTGCACATCTTTTTCAGCATTTTGTCTTGATCCATAGCTGCCTCTCTTTAAAAAGCATTCTCTGCCTTGATGCTATACGCATACCCCTGTTCACACAGGAAAAGCTGACGTTTTAATGCAAAATCCTGCTCCACTGTATCCCGGGTCACAAGTGAATAAAAGTGGGCCTGGTTTTCTCCCGGTTTTGGCCTTAGAATTCTTCCCAGACGCTGGGCTTCTTCCTGCCGGGAACCGAATGTTCCTGAAATCTGTATGGCCACGGACGCATCAGGCAGATCAACGGCAAAGTTTGCCACTTTTGAAACCGCCAGGATGCTGATCTTTCCTTTTCTGAAATCACTATAAAGATCGTCCCGCTTAGACTGAGTGGTTGATCCTGTAATCAAAGGAATATTGAAGTCACCGGCAACTTCCTTGAGTTGATCTATATACATGCCGATTATGAGGACCGGACTGTCCTTGTGAAACTCCAAAATCTGACGGACCACCCTGTGTTTTGCGGGATTTT
Source organism: Deltaproteobacteria bacterium (assembly GCA_029932035.1). GTDB lineage: Bacteria > Desulfobacterota > DSM-4660 > Desulfatiglandales > Desulfatiglandaceae > Desulfacyla. The sequence goes on from JAOZQV010000041.1 coordinate 14,470, forward strand.
CCGATGAAATACGAAACTTTTTCCGCTTATCGGCAACGGCGTAAGGCATTCGCAGGTCTTCCGGCAGGGGCATGCGGATTTCACAGCACGTAGCTTTGGCAATCCATCCCTGATCTTCCATATCTTTCCAGGGAACATCGACCTTTTTGGGGCCGATCAGGGCAAAAACATCTTCTTCCTTGCCGTCTTCCCTCACAAGCGTGGCGGTCAGGCCCAGTCGCCGACGCGCCTGCAAACCGGCTGTGACCTGAAACACGGGGGCAGGCAGCATAT
>JAOZQV010000042.1:0-2682 GCA_029932035.1 Deltaproteobacteria bacterium
GAAAGACTCCGTTTTGAACAGGAACAAGCGAGGTTGGAAGAGGAACGACAGGAACTGGAGCAGTTGAGGGCAAAAATTGAGCAAGATAGAATTACCCAAGAAAAAGCAGAGCAAGAACAACTTCTACGGAAAAGGGACGAAAATAATAAACCTAAATTTGGCCGTTTAAAATTTGAATTAGGGGGACAGCAAACCTTTTTCTCTCTAGGAATAGTAAGTAATTACTTGGAAGTTGATGGTAAAAAATTGGATTCAGGAGAACAAATGGAGTTGCCTGTTGGAAGTTACTCAGGAACTTGGTATCGGTCTGGAGATGAAATGGATAGTATTAATTTTTGGGTCGGTGAAAACGAGCTTGTAACGATAGATTGCGATTACGGATTTGGCAAACATGGATGTGAAGCGAGATAACGTTGAGGGTATAAAATGCAACTCTATGTGAGTACCCGCGAATCAGCATTTATGATAACATTGCAGAGAAATGGGTATCAAAATGGATTCAAATAGAAAATATCAGAAGAATAATATTTGGCTCAACTCAAATCATGACAAATCCAAAAACGGGCAAAATGTATCCAGCTGATTATAAGATAGACCCGTATGACGGCACTCCTTTGGTTGAAGAAAAGTAAACCGCTCTTGGAGCCCCAGCATTCCATCTTTAAAAAGATCCTGCCCTGATTTCAATCGGAGTCAGCTTTGAAAAAAGCACGAAACTGGAAAAAGATTCTCTTTTGGATCCTTATTACGGCTTTAGTTGTGCCCGTTGCCGTTCTTCTTGCGTATTTTCCCGGGCAACAGACACTACTGTCTCTGACTCTTGCTACCGGCATTGGTGTTGAAAAACTCCAGGATCGGGTGGATGAGTTTGAGGAGAAAGCGATCAGGAAAGAGCCTTTCTCTAAAGAGGATAAGGTTTTTCTCAAGGACTTTATACATGCCTCATCGAAGCTCACCTGATTCCATATTTGGTCTCTACTACGGCCGTGTGATTCTCCATCCTGAGAAGTCCCATTCCGGTCAGATCATGTTTAACTGGTGTTTTGAAGTGCCATGGGAATGGACATCTTATGAATCGCTCAAGAAGAAATATGGGCATTATCATGCCGAGAGTTTTCCTCTACCCAATGCGCGATCCCTCATACAGGGAAGGCAATTTGCACTGCGCATCGATAATGGTTTGGGTGAGTATCTTACACGAATAGGTCTGGCAAAATCTTTTCGTGTCTTTGCGGAATTTAAGGAAGAAGTGGACAGTGGCCGTCTTTCTTAGGGGTGAAAGGTAAAGATCAGTCGAACAATGGAAATGAATTCAAGATTCAGAAGGATGAAACCCAGGGAACCAACCGCAGTAGTAATCAAGCGATTGCCGGCCCGTGGTTTGGATGGAGCCCGTTCAGCCTCAAGCATGAGAACCGGTGATTTGGGATTGAATTTACGCTAAATCAAATTGATTCTTAACGATTAGAAGACAGAATTTTTCATGACGCCAATTTCTCATTCATTTTTTGGAGCATTTTTAGTTGTCCAGCGTCAACTATTTTTCCCCATTGCCTTTAGTCAATGAGGGGCGGGATGGGAATTGAACGGAGGGAGCCCGTAGGGCGACCGGAGTTCACTCCCCATCCCGCCAGCGGTTCAATTTGAGAAGTGCCGAAGAAAAGATCCAAGAAGCTTATGTTGAAGATGCAATTATCGACATGAATCATCGAGATTTCCTTACTTGAACCGATATGGCGGAATAGGTGAAATACATTTTGCAAATTTGGTTCCAGTGGTGTGGAATTATTCCTTCCTCCAAAGGCCGTATCTGTTCTGAAAAACACCATGTTGGCGCCCAATGAATCCTAAAATCTGTGTTCATCTGCGTTCAAAAGGGCTTCCCCTCTTTCCCAATCCCGCGGTGAAACCAGTTTCTCGCCTGGCTCCCATAGGCGACACAAGATCGTTCTCCATTTGGGGTCGGTATACCGAGTTGGGGAGTTTGGCAGAGGTATGGACATGTTATGCTTGATAATGATGTCATTTATTGGTATCGTAATATCATATCAAAAAATCATACATAAACGGGGGGCGTATTATGGCAACAGAATTAGGTCAAACAAAAAAAAGAATCAATATTGAATTGCCCGGTATTATCATTCATAAGCTGGACGAATTGGCCCGCAAGGTTGATTCCAGCAGGAGCGAATTGATCCGCAGACTTATCTCCGAAAGTCTTGCTGAAAAAGAGAGGAGGGAAATAGAATTGGCCATGAAAGAAGGGTATGTAGCCAATTACGGTTTTATCAAAGAGAGTGGTAAGGAGTGGGATTTTACCTCGGGAGACGGCATATAATGGAGATAAAAAGAGGTGATGTCATAGATATTGATTTCGACCCGGCCCGCGGACGCGAAATTCGGAAAACTCGTCCAGCGGTTGTTGTACAAAATGATATTGGCAACCAGTATAGCCCTCTGGTTATTGTTTTGCCCATAAGGAGCGCGGAACATATTAAACGGCTCTACCCTGTCATTGTATCTGTTGAAAAGGGCGCCGGAGGTTTGGATAAGAAAAGCGTAGTCCAGTGCGATCAGATAAAGAGCTTGGATAAATCAAGGATTGTGAGGAAAAGAGGCCATTTTTCGGGAAACATCATGGAAAGTGTCGACGCTGCTCTGAAAATCAGTCTTTCCCTGACC
>JAOZQV010000042.1:2692-14728 GCA_029932035.1 Deltaproteobacteria bacterium
TTGGCGTTGCCCTGATTTCCCAACCACTCTTATTACGAAAATGAAAAATACCCCGTGCCCTGGTGCAGACCAACTTCTGGTGTATTCGTGCTTCAGGACTGGACTTGACCATTTCCCTTGTTGACATCAATCCGAGCATTTGTTAAAAATCTAAGTGATCCGGCTGGTATACCCGTAAATTCTCAATAACCTCAGGTGTTGTGCAGGGAAAAAAGGTGTTCGCAATTAGCAGGTATGGCGGCAGAAATCTTGTAGATATTATTCTTAACTGAAAGGAGTTCCTCTGATGGAAGCATTAACCCCATTTTATGAAGTAAATGAAGCTCTTGTTGCCATGGGCGCTGAAAAGCTGAACCTCTGTATGCAGTGCGGTATGTGTGCGGGATCGTGTCCCTGGCGCATTGTTGACGGTCCATTTAACATCCGGCGGTTGATACGAATGGCCCAGTTGGGTGTTGAAGGATATGAATCTGACGATATTTTATATGGTTGCACCACATGTAATACGTGCGTGCTGAAATGCCCCAGGGGTGTCACCATCATTGATGTGGTCAAGGCAATGAGGGCGATGATCGCAGAAACAGGGGCTATCCCGGGTGTCTTGAGAACAGTCACGGGGAGTGTCCACAGCAACGGAAACCCATGGTCCGAACCAAGGGAAAAAAGAACCGCATGGATGGAAGGTCTCGACGTGCCCATATTCGGTGAAGGCACTGAACACCTCCTGTTTGTATGTTGCACCTCGGCCTATGACGCGAGGAGCCAAAATATAGCCAAGGCAATGGTCAAGGTCCTGTCTGCGGCAGGCGTCAGTTTCGGCGTGATAGGAGAGGAAGAAAGCTGCTGTTCCGAATCAGTCCGAAAGATCGGGGACGAAGAGCTTTTTATGAATACGGCGGGAAAGAACATCAAGCTTTATAAAGAAAAGGGTGTAAAAAAGATTATTACCACCTCTCCCCACTGCTATTACACCTTCACAAAGGAGTACCCGGAGTTTGGAGGTGATTTTGAGGTGGTTCATTATACCCAGTTGCTGGCAGGACTTCTCGAAGAGGGGAACCTGAAGCTTTCCGGTACCCTGAACAAAAAGGTCACCTACCACGATCCCTGCTATCTTGGAAGGCATAATGATATCTATGACGAACCACGGGCGCTGATTTCCGCTGTTACCGGTGGCAACCTGGTTGAAATGAAGAGAGTCAGACATGAAAGCCTCTGTTGTGGAGCCGGTGGGGGAAGGCTATGGATGGAGACAAAGCCTGAATGGCGCTTTTCGGATATAAGGATACACGAGGCGTGTGAAACCGGCGCCCCTATTTTGGCCACCGCCTGCCCCTACTGTATTTCCATGCTTGAGGACAGCCGCAAGACCGTCAACAAGGAAGATGAGATAGAGATCAAAGATATCTCAGAACTCATTGCAGAGGTGCTTTAGCCTATTAACCTTTATTAAGAAAGACTTGCCCCGTTGGCAGGGCTTTTTATTGTAAACCCATGAAAACAGCCTACCTTGACTGCTTCTCAGGCGTCAGCGGCGACATGTTCTTAGGTTCCCTGTTGGATGCAGGGCTTCCCTTTCATGAATTGAGAGAATGTCTCCTGACCCTCCCCATAAACGGTTACGAGATAGAGATCAAAAGGGAAGCCCGCAACCAGATCTTTGGCACCAGGTTTTTGGTTTCGCTTGATGAAGGCAGGGATAACCATAGGGGGTTAAAAGAGATCAGGGAGGTCATCGCCCAGGGAGACCTGTCTGAAACAGTCAAAGAACAAAGCATGCAGATATTTGAATCGCTTGCAAAGGTGGAGGGAGAGATCCATAACCTCCCGCCGGAGGAGGTTCATTTTCACGAGGTAGGGGCCATTGATTCCATCATCGACATTGTGGGAACGGTGTATGCCCTGGATCGTCTCGATATCGGGTCTCTTTATGTATCCGCTCTTCCTCTCGGTTCAGGGTTTGTTATGACCGCCCATGGCAAGATCCCTGTTCCGGCGCCTGCTACTATTGCCATGTTAAAGGGGATCCCCGTATTTGAGGCGGGAATTTCGCATGAAATGGTTACCCCTACCGGCGCGGCCCTGATAAAGGGGCTGTCTACCTCCTTCGGGTCCATACCCCCAATGGTTATCCGGGAGATCGGTTATGGGGTAGGGACCAGGGACCTGCCGGACAGACCAAACCTGCTTAGAATCTTCATCGGGGAGGAGCAACCCGAGAAGACGGTAGATACGGTCGTTGTCCTTGAGACCAATGTAGACGATATCAGCCCTGAATGGTTGGGATACCTCATGGACCGGTTATTTGATGCGGGGGCCTTAGATGTGGTTTTTTTCCCTGTCCAGATGAAAAAAAATCGGCCCGGCGTTCAAATCCAGGTCATTGGGAGACCTGATAAAAAGGAACTCCTGATGGAGATTATGGTCAGAGAGAGCGCCACCTTAGGTATCAGATTTCGCTACAGCCAGCGCAGGGTGCTCCCAAGATCTTTTTCAGAGGTGGACAGCCCCTGGGGTAAAGTTAAGGTGAAAAAGGTGATGCTTGAAAAGGGGCCCTCAATCTTAGTGCCCGAATATGATGTATGCAAGGAAATTGCCGCAAAAAATAATATCCCCCTGCGTGAGGTTTATCTCTGGGTTACAAGCTTGGAGGTCTCACAACCTGCTTGATGTCAAAAGATCAATCTGATAATTTATCAGTCTTAGATGCCTTCGGGCGAACCGGATTTTATGGAAAAATAGCCGTGATTTTGGCCACATGGTTCGGTATCGGCCTCGTACCGGTTGCGTCCGGGACCTTTGGAACCCTGGCTGCCGTGCCCCTTGTCCTGTTGCTTAACTATTTTGGAGAGTGGTATAGCACATTTGCCCTTGTCGTGGTTACTGTGGTGGCGATCTGGGCTTCAGACCGGACCCAGGAACTGTTGAGGAGGACAGACCCTTCCGAGGTGGTGATAGACGAGGTCGCCGGTTTTTTGGTGACTATGCTTTTATTGTCTAACTCATTGATAAACATGGGCTTAGGTTTCATCCTCTTCCGTTTCTTTGATATAGTAAAGCCATGGCCTGTGAGGCAGGCGGAGAGACTCAAAGGGGGATTTGGGATAGTTGTAGACGATCTGTTAGCGGGAGTGTACGCGCATCTGTGCTTGAGGGGGATCTTATGGTTTATGACTTGATCCCGCAATGCGCGGGATTGAAACTGGAAATTTGATGAAGCCGCCCCGGCTAAATAGGTGCAAAAGAGATTTAACTGGGTAAACAAAAAGGCGCAAAAGCCACAAGAAGTAAAATTGACATGCAGTAAAATCAAGGGGTTATAAGCAAGAAAAAATGAAGGGCGAAATAATTACAATAGGCAATGAACTTACCACCGGCAGGACCCCTGACCTCAACTCCTGGTATGCAGCGGGAAAACTCGCTGCCTCGGGTCTAAGCGTAACCCGTGTCACGTCGGTAGGGGATGATGAAGAAATGGTCTCCCATGCCCTTAAAACGGTCTTCGAATCATCCCGGTTTGTAATCGTGACAGGTGGCTTAGGTTCAACAGACGACGATATGACATGCAGGATCGTGGCTAATGCGCTGGATAGACCTCTTTATCCCGACCATCAGATGCTTGAAAAAATCAAGGCACACGTGAAAGCACGGGGGGCTGAGATGACGCCTCCTCTCCACAAAATGGCGTTACTCCCTGAAGGCGCTATAATGATTAACCCTTCAGGAGATACATGTGGATTTTCACTGACCAAGAAGGATGTCCGTTTCTATTTCTTGCCGGGAGTCCCTGATCAGATGCGCCATCTCATGGATAAATTTGTGCTTCCGGAACTCTTGAGCCTTTATGAAACCCTTCCGGTGGTGAGACAACGGCTTATAAAATTGTATGGTCTTAGTGAGCCACGCATCGCCGAGATTTTCGAGAAACTTCAGGGGAAGCAAATGGGTGCTGTCCTGGGGTTTTATCCTCACTTTCCGGAAAACCATATCACTATCTCCTTGCAGGGAGAGGACGAACCGATCGTAATAGCCGAGTTGGATCAGGTTCAGGCGGAGATAATGTCCCTCGTGGGCAATTATGTTTTTTCCACGGGCAATCAGGAGATGGAAGAGGTTGTTGGCAGGTTACTCACTGAAAGAGGCAAAACAATATCAGTGGCAGAATCGTGCACAGGTGGGCTGATAGGCCATAGATTGACAAATGTTCCGGGTAGTTCGGACTATTTCTGTGGCGGAGTGGTTTCGTACAGCAATCAATCCAAGATAGATTTATTGGAGGTGAGTGCGGAAACCATTAAAAGATATGGGGCGGTAAGCGACGAGACTGCGCAGGAAATGGCAAGGGGTATAAGGGAACGGATGAATTCCGATCTTGGTCTGGCAGTCACAGGGATTGCAGGTCCTGACGGGGGTAGCAAGGATAAACCGGTCGGGACAGTCTATATAGGTTTCTGCAGTGCGGAAGAGGTTTTTTCGAGGAGATATCGCTTTTGGGGGCGGAGAAAGCAGATCAAATTGAACACCTCAATGATGACTCTGGACTGGGTTAGAAGGTACTTGAATGGCGATCCGATCCTTTCTGGCATTTGAGTTGCCCGTTGATATTAAAAGAATTATCATGGCGGTATCCGAGAATGTCAGGCAGTTACCCCTGGATGTCCGGTGGGTTAATGTAACTAACATCCACCTAACAATTGTCTTTATGGGGAACATGCAGGAAGAACAGATCAAGCCGATCCAGGACGTTGTAAAGGATGTCTGCCAGGAATACGGGCCTTTCAGTATCGGAATAAAGGGAATCGGTCTCTTTGGCAACAGGCGCAACCCGAGAGTGCTCTGGATCGGTCTTGATGGCGCCATTGATCGCATGGGCTATTTCAGAGATGATTTACAGGAAAAGCTGAAGCGTTTCGGGATTAAGGAGGAGAAGCGACGTTTTAAACCGCACCTGACACTCGGAAGATTTCGGAAGGGTGCGAGAACCGGGACCCATCTAAATGATCTTTTGTCAAAATATCATGACCTGACAAGCCTTGAGTGTACGATTAAAGAGCTTGTTTTGTTTAAGAGCGATCTAAACCCAGGCGGGGCCGTTTATTCCAAATTGAACGGATGGCCCCTGACTGGGAGGCGTTGAAGGTCAGGAACTTTAGGCGCTCAAATTAGCACACCTATTTTTAGGGGGGGTTTTTATGGAAAGAGACAGGGCTATTGAACAGGCCATTTCTCAGATAGAGAAACAATTTGGCCGGGGATCTATTATGAAAATGGGAGAGAAAAAGCTAATCGACATACCTGCTATCTCCACGGGATCTCTCGCTCTCGATTTAGCGCTCGGAATTGGCGGTGTTCCACGCGGGAGGGTGATAGAGATTTTTGGGCCGGAATCTTCGGGAAAAACCACCTTGGCCCTCCATATAGCCGCCGAGGCCCAGGTAAAGGGAGGGGCGGTGGCCTTTGTGGATGCAGAGCACGCCCTCGACGTGATTTATGCCAGAAAGTTAGGTGTGGATGTGGACAGCCTCTTAGTTTCACAGCCGGATACGGGAGAGCAGGCCCTGGATATCGCTGAAATCCTTGTCAGAAGCGGCGCTATTGACGTCCTGATCATCGATTCCGTTGCAGCGTTGGTGCCACGGGCCGAGATTGAGGGGGATATGGGCGATCACCACATGGGGCTGCAGGCCAGGCTAATGTCACAGGCCCTGAGGAAACTCACCGCAACTATCAATAAATCGCACACCTGCGTTATCTTCATTAACCAGATCAGGATGAAGATCGGCGTCATGTTCGGCAACCCCGAGACCACCACGGGGGGAAATGCTTTAAAGTTCTACTCGAGCCAGCGCTTGGACATCAGGCGGATTGGGGCCATCAAGGATGGCGATCAGGTAGTCGGAAACAGGACCCGGGTGAGGGTGGTGAAGAATAAAGTGGCGCCCCCATTCAAAGATGCTGAATTTGATATAATCTACGGAGAGGGAATTTCAAAAGAGGGTGACATCCTTGACCTGGGCGTATCTTTGGGCATTGTGGAGAAGAGCGGGGCATGGTACTCTTTTGCAGAAGACCGGATTGGCCAGGGTAGACAGAACGTAAAACGTTTTTTAGCCGAAAATATAGACATCAGAGACAAAATCGCCGGGCTTATCCTTGAAAAGACAGGGCTTAAGACTGGGGAAGTGGATACAAATGGGCCAAAAGAGGCTTGAATTTGCTAAAAAACCTTCGCGCCTTTGCGTGAGACCTTTTTTGTTCCGTTTATCCGAGTTAGGGATTAAATTCGGAATCCCTGAATTTTACCTAAGGTTTACATTATGAATTTTAGAGAGATCAGAAAGAAGTTTTTGGACTATTTTAAGGACCATGGTCACCGGATCGTTGACAGCGCTTCACTTATTCCACGGGATGATCCTTCCCTTTTATTTACAAATGCCGGGATGGTCCAGTTTAAGGGGGCCTTTCTTGGGGAAGTGAAGACGGGCTATTCCAGGGCTGCCACGTCCCAGAAGTGCGTGCGTGCCGGCGGTAAACATAACGATCTTGAAAATGTCGGGTACACCCCGAGGCATCATACCTTTTTTGAGATGTTGGGAAATTTTTCCTTTGGAGATTATTTTAAGAAAGAAGCGATCGAATGGGGATGGGAGCTGCTGACCGAAGGCTATAATCTCCCTGCCGAACGGTTATATGTATCTGTTTACGAGGATGATGACGAGGCTTACAGAATATGGGAAGAAGAAATCGGGATACCCTCGGATCGGATTGTGAGACTGGGGGAGAAGGATAATTTTTGGGCTATGGGAGATACCGGCCCCTGCGGACCATGTTCAGAGATACATATTGATCAGGGACCTTCTTTGGGATGTGGCCGGCCCGGCTGCGCGCCGGGATGTGACTGCGACAGGTACTTAGAGCTATGGAACCTGGTCTTTACCCAGTTTGACCGGGATCAGGAGGGGAAGCTCACACCTCTTCCCAAGCCGAACATTGATACGGGGATGGGACTGGAAAGAATTACAGCGGTGGTCCAGGGAGTACTATCCAATTATGATACAGATCTTTTCAGGGATATCTTCTTACGTATAGAAGAGATTTCTCAAAAGAGATACGGCGATGATGAAAGGCAGGATGTGGCCTTCCGGGTTATTTCCGATCATGCACGATCGATCTCTTTCCTGATCGGCGACGGAATCATCCCTTCGAACGAGGGAAGGGGCTATGTGCTGAGACGCATTATTCGCAGGGCTATCCGCTATGGGCAGGCCCTCAATCTTAAAGAGATCTTTCTTCGGTCCATATGCGCCAAGGTCATTGAAATCATGGGCCAGGACTACAAAGAGCTTGTCCAGGCAAAGGGCCTTATCGAGGGAGTGGTGGATAATGAGGAAAAACGTTTTGCCGACACCCTCCATTACAGCATGAAGGTGCTCAATGAAGAGATCAGCAATTTAAAGGCAAAGGGGGCCGACACCATCCCCGGGGAGGTGGCGTTCAGGCTTTATGACACCTATGGCCTCTCCGTGGATATGGTAGAGGACGTGGCTCGTGATGAAGCAATGGCAGTCGATATGGACGGTTATCATCGATCAATGTCCAGACAGCGGCAACTTTCTCAGGAATCGTGGAAGGGAAGTGGGGAAGAAAAGATTCCTGAGGCTTTTCGCGGGCTCTTGGCCCAAGGCCTTGCCACACGCTTTTTAGGATATGAGTCCGTTGAGTCAGAGGCTGAGGTCATCGCATTAATAGTGGGAGGAGAAGAGGCCGGTTCGGTTGACGCGGGGGGGGGAGAGGCTGAAATCGTGTTAGACCAAACGCCCTTCTATGCCGAATCAGGGGGACAGGTGGGTGATACGGGATGGCTCTCTAATGGGGATTCAAGATTTAGGGTGACACACACCCTTAAACACGGTCCGGACCTTATCGTTCACAGGGGCAATATTGAGATCGGAACGATTATGGTTGGGGACACACTCAAGGCACAGGTTAAGCGTGAAAAACGGAGCGCTACAGCCAACAACCATACTGCCACGCACCTCCTTCATGCGGCCCTAAGAGAAATATTGGGTGATCATGTCAAACAGGCGGGGTCTTTGGTATCTCCTGATAGGCTCCGATTTGACTTCAGCCATTTTACACAGGTTTCTCAAGAGAATTTGACGGAGATTGAACAACTCGTCAACAGGCATATCCGTGACAACATTGCGGTCCAAACCTTGGTGATGTCTAAGGAAGAGGCCATGAAAACAGGGGCCATGGCCATCTTTGAAGAGAGGTATGGCGATATGGTCAGGCTTGTTCAGATTGGCGATGGGGTCAGTATGGAGTTGTGTGGGGGAACTCACACGAAAAGGACAGGTGATATCGGCCTCTTTCGCATCCTGCATGAAAGCGCGGTTGCAGCCAATGTCCGCCGGATCGAGGCCCTCACAGGCGAGGCCGCGCTCCAGTATACCTTAGAGAGGGATAATGGGCTGAGAATATCGGCATCGCTTTTAAGGACAGTGCCGGATAAGGTGGGACAAAGGATTGAACGGCTGCTAATGGACCTGAAGGAGAAGGAAAGAGAGATTGAATCCCTCAAGACCAGGCTTCTCACAAACAAATCTGAGGATCTTTTGACCGAGATCAGAGAGATAAATGGGGTTAAGGTACTTGCCCGGGAATTTCAGGCAGGCTCTGCAAAAGAACTCCGGGAATACGGAGACCATATAAAGGATAAACTCGGATCAGGCATTGTCCTTTTGGGCGCAGAAATTGAGGGGAAGGCTATGCTGACCTGTCTGGTGACCAAGGACTTAAGAGGAAACTTTCATGCCGGGGAGATTATAAGGGAATTATCAGGTATTGTGGGGGGGAAAGGAGGTGGTCGACCTGACATGGCCCAGGGGGGAGGAAATCAACCGGAAAAATTAGGCGAGGCTTTTGAGGTCCTTTATACCCTAATCGAAAACAGAACTCTTTAACCGTCCCCACCACGTCGTTTCGTCCTCCTTCTGTTCAGCGAGTTTTTCTTTACATATCTTGATTTTTTCAAGGGCCTCGTAATATTGCCCTACGTCGGGGTATTGTTCAATAAGATAGATGTATCTATGCATGGCCGGCTGATATTTCTCCATTTTAAAATAAAAATTGCCCACATATACTTCATGCTCGGCCAGTCTTATATAGCACTCCCTTACCTTCCTTCGCGCACGTTCAGCAAAGGAGCTCTTGGGGTACCTCTGGATTAGCCGTTCGAACTCTTCCCTTGCCTTGTGTGTGAAAGACTGAGTCCTGTCAATAGTTTTCACCCGGCTGAAATGGCACATCCCTTTCTGGAAAAGGACATAAGGAATACTCGGATTCTTAGGGTGGAGCTTTTCAAACTCCGTATATTCATCATGGGCCTCATCAAAAAGATCTCTTTCGTAGAGGGCGTCAGCCATCTTGAGCTCAGCCTTGATAGCGAATTTACTGTAAGGATACCGGTCCTTTATTTTTTGAAAGATTTCCGTGGCAGTTTCAAACTTACCATCGTTAAAATCCTCCATTCCCTCACTCATGAGTTCGACTGGAGTTGATTCCTCTTCGCTAAATAAATCATTCCACAGGGCGCACCCGCTGAACAAGAGGAGAATGCATATTCCGGTAAGAAAACATTGTATAAACCTTATTAGTTTGGTCGACATTACATTAATCTTTCAAAATACCCTGATGTAGCGTCCTTCATGACAAATCAAAAATGACGGCCATGTAAAAAGGACTTTTTATGAGACCATAGCCTACAATAATTTTTTCAATTCCTCTTCAAGGTGGCTTTTGGGATGGGCGCCAATAATCGTTTGGGCAACCTCGCCGTCTTTGAAAAGAATAAGAGTAGGGATGTTTCTGATGCCGAACTTGGCCGGGGTTTCACGATTTTCATCCACATTCATTTTAGCAATTTTTACCTTGCCGTCATATTCCTTTGCCAATGCCTCCACGCTTGGTCCGACCATTTTACAGGGACCGCACCATTCCGCCCAGAAGTCAACCATAGCCGGGATATCTGCCTTTACGATTTCCTCGTCAAAATTTCCGTCAGTTACATGTAATAAATCAACCATCCTTATGTCTCCTTTCAGTTATATCTAATCCGGATAAACCGGAATTGCCGCCCCGGAAAGGTCCTCCCTCAGAGGAATCTTGCGCTACGGGGTGAATTTAGGAATTAAGAGATCCCAAAGTCAGGGATTTCCCCTAAAATGTAAGGTGAGATAAAGAGCCTGTATGTTGTGAAATGAAAAGCCTAAGTCTAAAGTCTGCAGGCGCTTTACCTTTTACGGATTTGTCAATATTTCACAAAATAAACTCTGTATTATTCAGGTGGATCTTCCAAAAGCTTCTTTAAACTGTTCGTTATGGTCACTGGAACAGGACCGGAGTTGGCATAAAGGTCCAAAACCTGATGTGACGCTTTTGTTTTCTCCTCAATGGTCTCCCAACCGATTCCCTTTTCTTCCACCTGTTTTATAAGCTGGATAAACTCTTCAGAACTCATTATCGTCCTCCCTATTTCTTTTTAGATGGCTTCAGATCGGGGGGATAGATGAACTTGGGATCTATCTCATAGGTCCACGGGAGCCCCCACCACTGCCACCCATAATGTCGGCGATGGTTAAAGCCGTTAATCTTGTTTCTTTTTGCTAACTGGCGGTAGAACTTCTGTTTGTTACTGTCTTTAAAAAAGGGAAACTCAGGTCCTTCGAAGCCGTTTTCTACGTCATAGGTCTTTTTGAAGCCAGCATTCATGAGTTCTTTTACCGCAAGTGCACTTCGCCTTCCGTCACGAGAGATAATAAGCAAGTTGTCTGTTTTCTTGAAAACCTTGCCTATCTCCTCTGTAAACGCCTTATTCTTAACGCTGATTCCATAGCCGTATCTTTCGCTTTTTTTCTTCAAGTTGTTGCCCATAAACATATAAGGAAACAGATAGGCGTTGATGGGGTGTCCCACAAGCTGATACTCTGCCCTTGTTCTGACATCGATGAGATAGGTGTCTGGAACCGTATTGAGCATGTCGTATGCTTCAAGGCATAATATCTTTTTTGGTTCCTCTGCAAAGCCGGTTTTAAAGGAGAGAAACACAAGCCCTATAATTAAACAACCTGCTAACAAAATCTTTCTGGTCATGTCTTAGTCTTCTCTGATTCTTTTTAGTCTAACAATCTCTGATCCCTGTCGAAGACCCCTACACATGGTGCGGGGGAACCCAAGAAACCTTTATGTGTAAATCAATAATGCAGGATACTATGTTTGTCAATGAAAAATCAGAGCTTTTTATACTGGTAGCCGTTTCTGCTTCTACCCCAACTGCTCAGATTCAAGGCAAGCCTATTTCCCCAGTTCCCCCCTGTTTCTCGTCTGAGATCCCTGATTTTATAAATCATAATCTTAATCATAATCTTAATCATAATCCTAATCATCCCATATTCGTTTACCCCCTTTCTCCCCCCTGTTTCTTGTCTATCATCCCTAATTTCAAGAAGGTCCATGGCGCTCCAAACCCGCACCAGAGACCCATCAGGGCATAACGAACAAAACGAAAAAATGACTCTGGCTCAAGTCCGGATAAATATGCGCGCAATCCTGAGCGAAGCAGAAGAAGCACTCCCATGCCCAAGAGGAGACACAATATTCGTTTTCCCCAAAACCGCGGGCATTCAAAACCTACCCAGAGACGCTCAAATATGAATCCCATTCCCATCCCCATCAGCGTCGCTGCGGAGCCAATGCCGTATTTTCCTTCACCGGGGCAGAAGAAAATCATCATGGAAGGCACAACTAATGCTGTACAAATCTGCCAGATAATGCCCTTTTTCACAAACCACTGTGCCACTTTTGGCTCAAACCAGAGATAGAGCAATAGAAGTATCGCCCCTATAAAGTAACCGCCCAAGAGATCGGTCGGAAAATGTACCCCGAGATATAGGCGTGAAAGAGGAATTAATATGATCAGCATACCGGCAATCACCCATAGAAACGGTCGTCTGAAACGTAACGCAAGGCAACCCC
>JAOZQV010000361.1 GCA_029932035.1 Deltaproteobacteria bacterium
TCCTTGAGAAGCTTTTCCATCTCAAGCTGTGTCACCACACGCTTTCCATCGTAGTTGTAAAGACCCTCCGGCACCAAGGGACGACCTCCCGTGGCCAGGATGATCACGCCGATATCGATTTTTTTTACACCCGATTCCGTTTCAATATCTACTTTGTACTTGCCTATGAATCCCTGGACCTCTGTTACCTTGGCATTAGTGAAAACGGTGATGTTGGAATGTCCGGTAGCGGCCCTGGTCTTTTCCTCGACCAGTTCGCTTGCTTTCATCATGGTGGGGCCAAGCTTGTTCAGGTTGTTGAGCATACCCCCGAGGGCTTTTTCCTTTTCAACTAAGACTACTTCAAACCCTCGATTGGCAAGGGCAAGCGCCGAGGTCATGCCGGCAATTCCTCCGCCGATAACGAGGGCCCGGACCTGGACCTCCGACATAATGGATTCCTGGGGTTCCAGCAGGGCGGATTTGGCCACGCCCATACGGACGAGGTCTTTGGCCTTGTTGGTGCCGTCCTCCTGCTCCTTCATGTGAACCCAGGAGCACTGATCCCGGATATTGACCATCTCAAAGAGGTACGGGTTCAAACCTGCTTCACCACAGGAACTCCGGAACAGGGGTTCATGGGTCCTGGGCGTGCAGGAAGCTACCACCACCCGGTTGAGATTCTGTGCCTTTATCCCCTTTTTGATCTCGTTTATGCCACCTTCTGAGCAGGAATAGAGATTTCTCTGCACAAAAGTCACGTGGGGAAGCTTCCTGGAAAATTTATCAAGCTCCTCCATATCAAGGTACCCGGCAATATTGGAACCGCAATGGCAGAGGAATACCCCGATCCTGATATCTTCTTTTTTGTCAGGCAACGGCTTTCTCCTTTTCTAATTCCGGTTGAAACGCGATTTCCGCGGCGCGCTCTGCGGCGCTTGATGCCTGTGCCACGGATTCAGGCACATCCATGGGGGACTCGGCACAGCCGCAGACAAAAATCCCGGGGGTCGTTGTATCAACGGGAGAGAGGGGACTGGTCTTTATGAAATTGTAGTTATCCAATTCGATGCCCAAGGTTTTCGCAAGTCCGGCGATACCTTTTATGGGCGCGCATGCAGTTGCCAGGACAACCATATCGAATTCCTGGCGCTTGACCTTTCTCTCGCGAGTATCTTCATATATCACCACGGGATTGTTGTCAGGGCCTTCCGTGATTTCCGCAACGCGGCCGCGCACATAAGTTATGTTTGAATTATTGCCCCCGCGTATCTTGTATTCCTCAAACCCCTTGCCTACCGCACGGATATCCATGCCAAAGATAGTGGATGTGGTCTCGGGCACATGCTCTTGGGCGATCATGGCCTCCTTGATGGAGTGCATGCAGCAATAGCCGGAGCAGAACGGATAAAACCTGAAATCCCGTGAACCCACGCACTGGATAAAGGCAAGTCTCTTTGCAACGGTAAAAGCTTCGGCCTTCTTTTTCAGCTCTTCAAGGGGTTCGGTAACGGTCAAATGGGCCGCATACTTGTCCGCCCACTTCTTGCGGTCTTCATCATCCTTATACTCACCGGCCTGATATTTTCTATAAAAGGCGGCAGACGGCTCATCAAATTTTTTCTCTAACTTGTCTAAGGCCTTTTGAGATTTCTTTGCCTTTTTCTCGAGTGCTTCGATTTCTGCTTCAACAGCGCGGTCCGAGGGCCGGTCCATGTGTCCCCCTGTGGGGCCGCTGGCGCTCAAAAGCCTCTCAAACTCTATGGCCGTGACCACATTAGCGATTTCCCGGTACCGGTATTCCGGGATTAGTGAGGGATCAAAAATATCGTAACCAGCAGCGATTATGATCGCCCCCACATTTAGTTCAATGATCCGGTCTTTCTGTTCAAAATTTATAGCCTCGGCCTGACAGGTCTTTGCGCAGATACCGCATTTTTTCCCGTTCAACTGACGGCAATGGTCAGGGTCAATGGTATGGGTGGAGGGTATGCCCTGGGCAAAGTAGCTGTATATGGCGCTGCGATATCCCAACCCCTCATTAAAGGCATCGGGAACCGCGGTGGGGCACTTTTCGGCACAGGCCCCGCAGCCCGTGCACCTGTCTTCTTCCACATACCGGGCCTTCCTGCGAAGCGTGACCTTGAAATTTTCTGCCTCGCCTTCTACCTTCTCGACTTCAGTGTACGCTAAAAGCTCAATGTTGGGATGTCGACCGACATCCAGCATCTTGGGCGAGAGTATTCAGATAGCGCAATCGTTGGTGGGGAAGGTCTTGTCTAACTGGGCCATCTTGCCGCCTATACTTGGCAGCTTTTCGATTAGATGGACCTTGATCCCCATATCGGCAAGGTCCAGAGAAGATTGCATGCCTGCAATGCCCCCCCCGATAACAAGTATGTCTTTGCTCATAATTAATTCCCTTAAATGGTGTAATGGTTCACAGGTTCAGGGATGGGCAAACCCCTGAACGTCTACGTTATGGTTTTATCCGGTCAGCCACAATATCAAAGAGATCCATGATCTCTATCTTAAGGTCAAAAGCGGCCTTGGCACACCGGAAATGGATCTGGCATTTGGGACAGGCGGTTACAAGTGTCCCGGCGCCTGTATCGCTTGCCTCGGCCAGCCTTTCAACCTGTATTTCTTTGGAACAGCTTGAACAATTCATCCACCCGGTGGTCCCGCAGCAGAGACCGTTCTCCTTAGAACGTTGCATCTCTTTCAGCTCAATTCCCGGGATAGCCTCTAAAAGCTTTCTGGGCGCATCATAGATGCCGGCTAATCTGCCTAATCTGCAGGGATCATGATAGGTAACCATCTCTACCTTTTCTTCAAACTCAATGGCGCCCTCATCTATCTTGTCTGCTAAAAAATCGAGTATATGTACCGGTTCAAATTCCAGATCACCAAAATACTTGGGATACAGATTCTGAAATGTGTAAAATCCTTCAGGGCAACTGAAAACCACCTGTTTGGCGCCCGAAGAACGGATAAGTTCGAGGTTTAACCGGGCCAGTTCCTTGAATTTTTCCTCGTTTCCATTCCAGAGGGCATCATGGCCGCAGCACCTTTCCTCATTGCTCACAACCGGTTCCACTCCACAGACATTCATAATCTTCAAGACATTCTGCGCTCCCTTAATGGAACCGGCATCTATATCCCGGAAAATAACGTCAAAATATGGTCGGCAGCCCACAAAATAAAAGACGTCCCCCTTATCCACGGTTTTTCCGTCCTCAATCCAGAAATTGCGGTTTTGGGCCACATCCTGTGTCTGGATGGACGAGATGGTCTGGAGCATGCCATTATGCGCAGGGACACCGTCAAACCCGGAGTTATGTGCCTCGCCACGGATGAGCCGGACAAATTCAGGGAAATCGATGTTGGCAGGGCACCTGACACTGCATTGCGCACAGGTCAGGCAGTTCCATATGGTGTCGTCAGAAGGCTCTTCCAATTCATACAAAGAGCGCTCTATGATCTGCCTCGGCGAGAAATCGGGAAATACCCTTGCAACAGGGCAGCTTCCAGTGCACACGCCGCAGTCAAGACAGTAATAGGTTTGGGTCATGTCAACCAATTCAGTTAGAGCAGTCATTCGCATGCCTCGATTTATTAGGGCCGTAATCAGGCCGCTTTTTTCAATGTAGATGGTCCTAAGGTCTTGATCTCTTCAGTAAATTCCCTCGCAACTTCAGCGAAACGGGTTCCTTCCGCAGAAGAGATCCATTCTAATCTGAGCCTTCCAAGATCAATGCCGAGTATCTTCACAAGCGCCTGCGTCATTTCAAACATCTTTTCGGCCTTTACATTACCGTCCAGGTAATGGCAGTCACCGATGTGTCACCCGGCCACGAGTACGCCGTCCGCACCCTCTTGAAATGCCTTGAGGACAAAATTGGGGTTGATCCGGCCAGAACACATGACACTAATAATCCTCATATTGGGAGGATACTGAAAACGGCTCACCCCTGCCAGATCAGCG
>JAOZQV010000362.1 GCA_029932035.1 Deltaproteobacteria bacterium
TCGGTAATGCTTTCAAGGGGCGAAATGATTCTTTTTTCTAGGAAGCTTTTGAGCGTAACCATCATGAACAGAACGATGACGGCCACAAGGGATATGATTCTGAAGGCATACCATAAAAGTTCTACCGCTCCCTTATCTTCGGTCAAAGCCGCGTATATAAGAGTCCCAATCAGCAATATCCCTTCGATGATCAGTATACGCCAGAATACCCCCATCAAAACCACTGCCCTGACACTGTTTTTCTCATTCTTATTAGGATCAGATGACATTTTCTTATCTTTCGGGCCTCAACGGTAACCACACAGTAAAGGTTACGCCCTTTTCCCGGTTAGCACGAAAAGAGACATCGCCCCCGTGTGTCTCCACGATCTTTTTCACGATGCCCAGACCCAGACCGGTTCCTCCTCTCTTAGTTGAAAAGAAAGGATGAAAGATGCTCTCACGATATTCTTCTGCTATACCGCCACCATGGTCAACAACCTCCAGCACTACTCCATCACTATTCAAGCGAGTGCACACCCGCACATATTCTCCGGCCGTGGAGGCCTGTATCGCATTGGATATCAGATTCAAAAGGACCTGCTTTACTCTCGGTGCGTCCAGAAAGACAGAAGGAAGGGAAGGCGCCAGATCAGTTTCCAACTCCACCCCGTTCTCTTTGGCCATTGGTTGAGCCACTCTGACGGAATCCGAGACTAATTTATTGAAATCTACTTCAGTAAACTGGAGTTCTACGGGTTTCCCAAAATCCAGCATCTCCTTGACCATCAATTCCAAATGTGCCGTCTCTTGAATTACAAGACCCAGTTTTTTCCGATCAGGGTTGTCCGGCTCAAGTTTTTCAAAGACTTGCTTGGCAAAACCACCAATCGCCATAAGGGGCGTTTTCATATCATGGGCTATTTCCGAGACAGCCTTACCAACAGCAGCAAGGCTCCCGACCCGAACAAGGGCCCTCTGCTTCTTCCTTTCTCTTTCAACCAGAAATCCAAGGGTCAATGCTATAAGAATATATAAGACTCCCTCCAAAAGTCTGTAAAAATCTTCGAATGAAAATCCCTGCCACTGTCTGATGGCATGTGGAAAAAAGAGGACGGAAACACTTACACAGATATATACGGCCCCTTTCATTCCAAACCATAAACTTCCCAGAACCAGGGGCATATAGAAGAGCATCCGGTAAACAGCATGGTAGTATCTCAATTCAGGGAAGGTCAAATAATGGAGGCAAAGAATGCCGCCGATCATGACAGTGATGAGCACCACTTTTTTTTGTGCGTTATTGCTGAACATAGATAGACTTTCTGAGGAAACTAACCGCCCCCTTTTTGTTTGGCTTAATGATTTAGCTCGTCTTTTTGCTCTTATAGAATTTGACAAGATTCAGAAGATCCTGCGCCCTAAAACGCCCTATTGTCCCTGAACTGTAGCAGACAGTTTCTATGGTATTGTCAGGCCGGATAAGAAAACCGGTTGCATGAATATATTGCCTATCTTTGTCATAATAAGCCCCGGTTATCCTGGACGTTTCCTCTGCGTTTATACCATAAGCAATGGGGAACGTAATCCCGTTTTTTTCCACGGTTTCACTCGCCCTTTCCGCTGGATCGACAGAACCTGCAATGATCGAGACCTGCTCACCTTCGAATTCCTTTATCAGGGATTGGAAGTCAGCCAACTGCTGGATACAAAAAGGTCACCAATATCCACGATAAAACAGAACTACCCCGTAACCTTCTCCGGTTCCCTCAGGAAGATTGAGCGTTTCCCCAGATACCAGTTTCAACTCCAAGTCAGGAAAAACATCGTTCGTGTCCAAAAATCCCGCACCTATTCTCGCCATCTTTTTTCCTCCTTTGCTGGTTTTAGGTTAGACAGTTAATAATTATGGCGCCAAATCCAACATGCGATCAAGGGCCATCCGCGCATCGGCTCTTATGGACTCTGGCACCTCAACCCTGTTGACCTGACCGATATTCTCGAGGGTACTCAAAAGATTCTCCGGGCTGATCTTGAACATATTAGGGCATAAGGAATAGTGGAGGTCCAAGACTTTCTTGTCGGGGAATTCCAGTGCGAGCCGGTTAATCAGATTGATTTCAGTCCCCACAATAATGGTTGTGTCAGAAGGTACGTTTTCAACGTACTTGACGATAAAGCTGGTGGAACCGACCGCATCGGCCAGGGCTACCACCTCCTGGGTACACTCAGGGTGGACCACGACCCTTGCATCGGGGAACCGCTTCCTCATTTTTATGACGTGGTCCTCACGAAACCGCGTATGAACCAGGCAGTATCCCTCCCACAAAATCACCTTAGCCCTTTTGATACTCTCAGCAGTGTTGCCCCCGAAGGGTTCTTCCGGATTCCATACAATCATATCATCGGGTTGAATCCCCATCTGGTTCCCCGTGTTACGCCCCAGATGTTCATCCGGAAAAAAGAATATCTTCTCTCGTTGGCTCAATCCCCAGCGAAACGCTGCAAGGGCATTGGATGAAGTACAAACAGCGCCTCCGTGCCTGCCGCAAAATGCCTTGAGCTCAGCATCTGAATTCATATATACAATGGGCATCACAGATCCTTCATCAACAACGGTTGCGACATCTTCCCACGCCCTTTTTACGGCTTGGTTATCCGCCATGTCCGCCATCCAGCATCCCGCTTCCAGGGCAGGGATCTGAACGCTTTGGTGCGGCCGGCAAAGAATCGCCGCACTTTCGGCCATGAAATGGACACCGCAGAAAACGATGAACTGAGCGGCTTTATCAGCCGCAGCTTTCTGGGAAAGCCCAAAAGAGTCCCCCTTGAAATCGCCGATATCCACGATCTCACTACGTTGATAATGGTGTGTAAGGATAAGAAGTCTGGCTTTCAATCTCTTCTTAATGATCCGGATCTCGTCCAGAATGTTTTTATCATCAGGATGGTCTGTCATTGTCCTCGGGGCCTCTGTAGCAAAAGAATAGGTGTGTAACCGCGCAATTCGAAATATTTTGTTAAGGGTGATGCCACACTGTGACATAAAATATACCACATGGTGATGCATAGTCAAGCACTTTTTCAATAAATTTTTTTGTTGACAGAAGTACCACTATGTGTTATTCTTTATGCCACACTGCGGGATTTAGGTCAAGCGCTTTGAAATATTTTTTGGAGGAGATAGTGGATAGCAAGGAATTCGTGGCCATCCGAAAGAGGCTGAACAAGACGCAAAAGCAAATGGCGCAACTGCTTGGTGCGTCGGTTAAGGCCATTCATAGTTATGAGCAGGGATGGCGGTCCATCCCGGTTCATGCGGAGCGGCAGATCTATTTTTTGCTCTCCAGGATCAATGGAAGTCCTAAAGATCAAGGGCCCTGCTGGGTCAAGAAAGAGTGTCCCTTTGAGTTGAAGACCAAGTGTCCGGCATGGGAGTTCCAGGTGGGCGACCTGTGCTGGTTCATTAACGGTACCATTTGTGAAGGGGTTGCTCACAAAGACTGGAGGGAAAAAATCAAGATCTGCAAATCGTGCGACTGCTTTCCCTCAATGCTCTGATCTCGTTGCATAGGAGAATAACTCATGTCAAACAAGTACGGATTCCATACTTTAGCCTTACACGCAGGCGCAGAGATTGATGAAACAAATTCAAGGGGCGTTCCCCTACACAGGACAAGTTCATATGTTTTCAATAGTACCACGCATGCTGCAGATCTGTTTGCGCTTAAAGAACCGGGGAATATGTACACACGCATGATGAACCCCACTCACGGAGTGCTCGAAGAGAGAATGGCCGCCCTTGAGGGTGGCGCCGGAGCGCTGGCCCTTGCATCGGGGACTGCGGCCACGTTCTATGCTGTGATCAATATATGCGGCCACGGAGACGAAGTAGTAGCAGCTAATAATCTATATGGCGGGACCTATACCATGTTTGATGCTATCCTGCCTGAATTTGGTATCAAGACGAAATTTGAAGACC
>JAOZQV010000043.1 GCA_029932035.1 Deltaproteobacteria bacterium
GCGCTCACATCATCAGGGCGCATAACGTCAAAAAGGCAGTGGAGACGGTTAAGATCATCGATGCGGTTAAACGCGGGAGCGTGGGGTAAAATAGTATGTTGTTCTGTATTGATATCGGTAATACGAATATTGTCCTGGGAGTGGCAGATCAGGAACAGATACTCCACCACTGGAGGATCAGGACCGAAAAAGAGACCACGGTCGATGAACTGGGCATCCTTATAGGCACTTTCTTCCAATGGAAGGGTATAAAATTCCAGGATATCCAGGATACGATTATCTCGTGTGTGGTTCCTCCCCTACTCAATACTGTGGAAGAGTTTTCACGCCGTTACTTCAAGGTTGAGCCCGTGATTATCGGTCCGGGCACAAAGACAGGGATGCCGATTCAATATGAGAACCCCAAGGAAGTGGGCGCCGACCGGATTGTAAATGCGGTGGCCGCTTACGAAAAATATGGCGCCTCCCTAATCGTGGTCGATTTTGGCACAGCCACGACCTTTGACTATATATCAAAGGAGGGCTCCTATATGGGCGGGGCCATTGCCCCGGGGGTAATAATATCTTGCGAAGCCCTCTTTAAAGAGGCCTCCAAACTTCCGAGAGTCGAGATATTTACCCAGCCGAGCACAGTCATAGCAAAAGACACCATCAGCAGCATGAACGCCGGGATTATCTATGGTTATGCGGGTTTGGTGGACGGCATTGTCAACAGGATGCGAAATGAGTCAGGAGAAGAGCCAATGGTCATTGCCACAGGAGGTCTGGCGCCTATTATCTCAGAAGTCTCGGAAACAATAGCCCACGTTGAGGAATTTTTGACCCTGCAGGGACTTATAATCCTATTCAAGAGAAATAAGTAGATCCCAATAACTTCAATGCCATCCTTTAAACTCCAAAGACTACCCCTGATTAAACCATCAAGACTGAGGCCAGGGGATCTGATCGGTATTATCTCTCCGGCCGGACCTGTGGACGAATCCGAGCTGCAACCCGATCTGGAACTGCTAAGATCCTCCGGTTTAAGAATTCATGTTGCACCTCACGTATATGACAGGAATGATTACTTGGCAGGAGATGATGAGGCCAGACTTTCAGACCTCCATGCCATGTTCCGGGACAGGGAGATAAAAGCCATTTTTTGTGCTCGCGGAGGATATGGAACCTTGAGGCTCCTTGATAAGATTGATTATGATCTGATCACGAAACACCCGAAGATAATCGTAGGCTACAGCGATATCACCGCCCTCTTGATGGCCATAAACAAGAAGACCGGGCTCGTAACTTTTCACGGACCCATGGTGCGTGGGCTGTCCGCCCTTCATGACAACAGCCGGGAGAGCCTTTTCCGTCTCATTTCATCAAATCAGCCGGTTTCATTCAGCCCCATGGCAGGAAATCCTCTCATTGCAGGGAGGGCCACGGGACCTCTGATTGGGGGCAACCTGAGTCTTATCTGCCACCTCATAGGGACCCCCTTCCTCCCATCGCTTGACGGTTCTATCCTGTTTATTGAGGATAGAGGGGAACCTCTATACCGCATAGACCGCATGCTGACCCATCTCGCATTGACTGGCCAATTGAAAGGGATTGCCGGTCTGATAGGGGGCGAATTTATCGAGTGCGGCGATAACTCTGCCATCGATAATCTGCTGAATACCCTGGCGTCTGACCTGGATATCCCTCTGACAACCGGATTTCCCGTAGGACACGGCCCGACAAACCTGGCTTTTCCCCTTGGTCTACCCGCTCAACTTGATACCGATTCCATGACCCTTTTCCTACTGGAATCATGCGTCATTTGATACCCTAACCGCTACCATGTCTGCACGAAAAAACCAAGATCTTGTTAAATTTAAAAACTGGCTGAAAAAGGGCTCAGGGCTCATGTCCCTTGTCGGTCTTTCAGGATCGGCACAGTCCTATTTCTTTTCTGAGGTGTTGGCCGATCTAGACAGACCCTGTCTCGTCATCCTCCCGGAAAGAAAAAGCGCCGAACGGCTTTATAAAGAGCTCCGGTTCTTTATGGGCGCTCCGGAAACAGAGGAGACCTCTCCCTTCCTAAGGCTCCATCAGTTTTTCCCCTATGACATGTCCCCCCTGACCGGGCTCAGCCCGCACCGGGAATTGGTCACCAGGCGAATCAATGCGCTCTATGCCCTGATGTCTGACAAAAATCCTGTTGTCATTACCTCTCTCGAAGCAATTTGCTTCAGGGTCATGCCAAAGGAATCGCTCCTCAGTTCTTTAGAATACCTTGAAGCAGGGGAGGATGTTGATAGAGTCCCCCTCATCACAAAGCTCGAAATCAACGGCTATCAACGCACATCATTGGTGGAAGAAAGGGGAGATTATTCTGTTCGGGGGGGTGTTATCGACATATTCTCACCCCTTTATCCCCTCCCTCTCCGCCTGGAGTTTTGGGGGGACCGGCTCGAATCGATTCGTCAATTTGATCCTATCAGCCAGCGATCGCAGAACCATTCAAGAGAAATGATTCTTCTCCCTGCCGTGGAAATCATAATGGATGAAGAGGGCGTTAAGCGGGCCAGGTCCATGGGACGGCTTCCAAGACAACCGGAAGACAGGATGGGTTTCCCAGGGCAGGAGGCCTGGCTCAATCATTTTTATCCCCATCTCGACACTCTCTTCGAATATCTCCCTGAAAACGGGATCATCACCCTTTTTGATCCACACCGTATGGAGTCTGACGGCCGGAAGATAGAGAAGAAATTTCATAAAGACGAAGAGAGATTCCAAGAAGAATCGGCAGGGAAAGGTGCGCCCTTTCCTGATATGGAAGGTGTCTTTGTCCCCTTCGAGGAAATCGCACAGCAGTTTGAAAAGTATCAACGGATTGAGATAGGTGAATTGAACCTGCATAAGGAGGGAATGCCCGGGAAAACCACAGAGGCCTTAGAAACCATAGAGATCCGGGGCCATTTCCAGTTGGAGGAGAACCTGGAGGTCAGGCTCGCCAACAGGGGCAGGGTATCCATGGCCCCATTTGCCAACAGAATCGCATCGTGGCTTGCAACCCGATCAAGGGTCGTAATAACCAGCAGTACAGAGCAGCAGGCCAACCGTTTAAGAGAAATCCTGGGAAATTATGATGTTCAGGTGGCAAGCGTGGCCCAGGGCTGGGATAAGGTACCTGAAACGCCAGGGCTGAGTCTCTGTTTGGGTAGACTCCCACAGGGTTTTACCTGGCCGGACATCGGTCTTTATGTGGTCAGCGAAGATGAGATATTCGGTCCAAAGAGGGCCATGCGAAGACAGAAAAAAACCGGGCGCAAAGGCGCACTTTCGTGGTCCAGCTTCAGCCAGCTCAAGGCAGGGGACCTTGTTGTGCATGAGGATCACGGAATCGGCCGGTATGGCGGGCTCTCGGCAATGGAGATCGCCAATAAAATGAATGATTTCATCATTGTGGAATATGCCAATAATTCGAGGCTTTATATCCCGGCTGACCGAGTCAGCATTCTACAGAAATATGCCGGGGCCGGTGAAAGAAACCCGAAGCTGGATCAGCTCGGGGGCCACTCGTGGAACATAGCAAAACAGAAGGCCAAAAAGTCTGTCAAAAAGATCGCTAAACAGCTTGTAGAGCTCTATGCCTTGAGAAAATATCGAAAAGGACACGCATTTTCTCCTCCTGACCATTACTATCGCGAATTCGAGTCCACATTTGAACATGAGGAGACCGATGACCAGATCAAAGCGATTGAAGATGTCTTGGAAGACTTAGTCTCGGAACAACCGATGGATCGTCTTATATGTGGAGACGTGGGTTTCGGGAAGACTGAGGTAGCGATTCGAGCCGCATTCAAGATTGTGGCGGATGGAAAGCAGGTGGCTTTTCTTGTGCCCACGACGGTCTTAGCCGAGCAGCACTTCGAAACCTTTAAGAAGAGGATGTCGCCCTATTCCATTGAAGTCGGGGTTCTCAGTCGCTTTAAGACCAAGGCCCAGCAGGCTGAGGTTATCGGCAAACTGAGATCCGGCAGGATAGACGTGTTGATAGGCACACACAGGATCCTTCAGAGGGATGTAAAATTCGCCGATTTGGGACTCCTGATTATTGACGAAGAACAGCGGTTTGGTGTCAGGCAAAAGGAGGCATTAAAAAAATACCGCGCCTTGGTGGACGTATTAGCCATAACCGCCACCCCGGTTCCAAGAACGCTCCAGATGTCTATGATAGGGGTTAGGGACCTGAGTGTCATCGAGACCCCGCCCCAGGACAGATTGGCCATTGAGACGTATCTATCATCCTACGACGAGCCTCTTATTATCCGGGCCATAGAGTCTGAACTGGAGAGGGGAGGACAGACCTTCTTTGTCCACAATAGGGTGCGCACCATCGACCATACGGCTGATCAACTGAGAAGGATGGTTCCCCGAGCACGTATTTCGGTGGCCCACGGCCAGATGAAGTCAAAAGAGCTGGAAGAGACCATGATGAGATTCCTACGAAGGGAAATCGATCTCCTCGTCTGCACAACTATAATCGAATCGGGTCTTGATATTCCTTCTGCCAATACCATTATCATCAATCAGGCAGATCGTCTCGGTCTGGCTCAAATCTATCAGCTAAGAGGCCGGGTAGGACGCGCCAAAGAAAAAGCATACGCCTATTTAATTATTTCAAACGACTCAGTTCTCACAAGAGACGCGGAAAAGAGGTTGAAAGCCCTCATGGATTTTTCCAGCTTGGGCGCTGGTCTGAACCTTGCTATGCACGACCTCAGGATCCGGGGCGGGGGCAATATCCTCGGGTTTTCCCAGTCGGGGCATATTTCCGCGGTTGGGTATGAGCTATATGTCAAACTCATAGAACGAGCCGTTACTGCATTAAAAGGCGAGGAATGGGAGGATGATATAAACCCGGAAATCAATATAGATATCCCCTCACACCTGCCAGAGAGTTATATTATGGACACAGATGTCAGACTAAATCTATACCGCAGGCTTTCTAACCTTCTTGAAAAGTCAGAATTGGAAGAGATCACCGAAGAGATACTCGATCGTTTCGGTTCTCCACCACAGGAAGTCGTCAATCTATTCGGTTTGATGTCAATCAGGCTGTTATTGAAAAGACTTCGAATCAGCAAGTTAGACATGGGAAGTAACAGCCTTATTTTGACCTTACCCGAGGAAACGCGCGTAAATGCGGAAGATCTGATTAGGATGATAAGCGCCAGGCCCAACAAATTCCGTCTTTTACCGAACAACAAGCTGAAAATCTACGCCGGAACCTTCTCTTTCCCGGACGATTTTCCAAAAATTGAGCAGGTAGTGAAAATGCTTGATTTCAAGGCAGAACGGTCAAATGGCATACCTGGAAAATTGGGCTTGGCTCATTAGGGGCTTGAAAAAAACATGTTTGAATTTTTTAGCTTTGCTGTTAGTATAGAAAGTTTGGGGTTATGGAATAGGCGGGTTGGAATTGCAACCAAACATCGGACAATAACAAATGACCCACGGGATGATTAGAGGGGAAATTAGGTTTTTGATCCATAGCCTTTATTGTCTTTTTTGTTTGACCCTGATTTTTCTCCCTCTCGGTTGCGGCCTGTCTGATCATGGGAGGGAAGACCCGGTAATGATTATAGGCTCGAAACACCTCTCTTGTGACGCATTGAAAAAGGAGATGGAATTCATTGGTGGCGGGATGCCTGTTCCGGTTAAGCATGCAAGGGGGATAAAAACCCGGCTAATTGAACAGATCATAGACTACTATCTCGTCATCGAATATGGGAAACAAAACAACATCTCTATCTCTGAAAATGAATTCCAGAGGAATTTAAACGAGATCAAGAGGGAATACTCAGAAGATGCCTTTCGTAAAGTGCTGCTTCAGGGGTATGTGGATTCCGCGCTGTGGGAGCATCGCTTGAGAAATCAGCTCCTTGTGGGCAAAGTTATCAAACTTGTTTTAGAAAAAATCGCCCCACCAAGTTATGAAGAGATAAAGATCTATTTCCAAAAGAACAGAAATGAATTCAGATCCCCGGAGATGTTAAGATTCCGGCAAATAGTCTGTAAATCAAAAAAAGAGGCAGAGACCCTGCGCGACCGCATCTATGCCGGGGAAGATATGGGAAAACTTGCCAAGAAATATTCAATAGCCCCTGAGGCCGAGGCCCATGGTGAAGTTGGTTGGGTAGCCCGGGGCCATTTAGACGAATCGATGGAAGATGCCCTCTTTTCACTGCAAAGTGGCAAAATCAGTCCTATTATCAAAACCTCCTTTGGCTATCATCTCTTCGAGGTAATGTCCCGCAGGCCTGCTGGCGTTAAAGGACTTCCGGAAGTTATTCACGAAATAGAAGCACTACTTATCCGCCAAAAGCACGAGGTCTTTTACAAGAAATGGTTGGAAAAGCTCAGATCTGACTTTAAAGTCGCGGTTAATCAAGACATGTTGAACAAATTGGTGCTATCTTAAACAGGTTACAGGACCAAATGAAGCAATTAAAAAAAATCGCCTCTTTCATTCTCCTCTTTACCGGGAGCATTTTATTATTTCACTCGTCGGTCTCGGGCGAGATTTGCAACAGACTTGTTGCCATTGTTAACGATGAGGTAGTTACCCTCTATGAGCTGAACACCATGATGCAGACGCTTACGGGAATGCCATCCGAACAACTGAAGAACAAGTCCGAAGAGATTTATCTTAAAACCCGCCAAAAAGTCTTGGACGACCTGATTGATCAGAAAATTGGCCTTGAAAAGATCAAGGAATTAGAAATCAAGGTAACTGACAAAGAGGTAGATCAGGCTATCGAAAGGGTAAAGGCAGATAACCAGTTAACCCAGAAAGACCTAATTGCCGAACTGAAAGCGCAAGGGAGCAACTATGAATCGTACAGGAAATCTATTAAAAAAGAATTGGAAAGGATACAACTGATCAACTATGAGGTGAAGTCAAAGATTATACTCAGGGAAGAAGCAATCGAGGAGTACTACAACACACACAGGGATGAGTTCACCAGCGAGGGCAGAGTCCGTCTTGCTCTCATTTTTCTCAAGCAAAAGGATCCGGCCGACAGAAATGAGGCCCGAGCTCTTTACCAAAAGGCCCAGGATATCCTCTCAATGATCAAAGAGGGCAAGAATTTTGCCAATCTGGCAAGGAAATTCTCCAATGGGCCCGGGGCAAGTGAGGGAGGTGACCTTGGTGTATTCAAGATGTCCGAGCTTAATCCAGAGATGTCTGAGATTATTAAAGATCTATCTGCCGGTGAAGTAAGTAAACCGATTATTAGGCCTTATGGTATCAAGATAATCAAGGTAGAAGAAAAAGATGGGGGCGGAGAAAAATCTCTCGAGCAGGTTCAAAACGCCATTCGTACAATCCTTTATCGAAAAGAGCTTGACAAGAGGTATTCCGCCTGGATCAAAGAGTTGAGAAAAAAGGCATATATAAAAATTATTTTTTAATCCAATCCAGGAACTTATATGGGCAGAGGCAAAAACCACCCATTAGATGAGGAAACCAGGGACTGGGAATTTCCATCTGGCAAAGAACTCGGCGCCCTCTTTAGGAATAAAAGGGAAAAAATGGGTCTCAGTTATGCCCAGATTTCCGCACAAACAAAACTCAGACCCCACTTCCTTGAGGCCTTAGAAAACGAAGAGTGGGATCATCTTCCCTCGCCTACTTTTGTAAAAGGATTTATTCGCTCTTATGCCCGTGCCCTTGGTTTAGCGGAAGATGGCCTTCTTGCCCTCTATCAGGAGATCACCCCTCGGCGCCACGAGACTCCTGGGCCTGTTATGCCTCCTGTCAATAAGAGAAAAAAACTGTCTCTGTACCTTTTCCTGATTATTGTTTGTTCTGCTGCGGGGTTCGCATTTTACACCTGGATGGAAGATCCAACCCGCATGGAGGGAATAATTGACCATGAGGCAGTGGCCCCGTCAGATAATAAGCTAATTGAGTCAAGGAAGCTTCAGGATGACCGGAAAGAAAAGGCAGAGGTGTCCTTGAATGAACAGGAACCGATTGCGGATATCTCCAAGCCCAAAAGAGCTGCGCCTGTGGAAGAAAAACCCCCGGCACCTAAAAGAGATTCTTTGGAATCAGCCGGCCCACAATTAGCAGAGGAAAAGCCAATGCCAGAGGAAGAGGTATCCTCTCATAAATCAATTAGCAGCATTGAACCCGAAACAACTGTCACGAAGACTCCCCTGCCCACCGAAACAGACGGGCAGGCGTTAGTTTTAAAGGCCATTGTCAAGGAAAGGACATGGATCAGGGTACGTATTGATAACGAACAACCAAAAGAGTATGTTCTTGGTCCTAAAAGCCGGCCTCAATGGAAGGCAAAAAAGGGTTTTGAATTGCTGATCGGTAACGCCGGGGGGATTGACCTTGAATTTGACGGTAAAAAAATGGCGGATTTAGGGAAACAGGGCCAGGTAATTAGATTGAATCTTCCAAAGGAATATGAAAGGAGCATTTCAGAAAATTAAAGTGGAAAATGTATTAGACATCTTTGAGGCAAGGGATTTTGTTGAGCAGGTTACTGACAGGGTAAGTGTGTCGCGTCTGTTAAGAAATAGTACAACCTGCTACATAGGTTTTGATCCAACGGCTAAAAGCTTCCATGTGGGGAGCCTTCTCCCCATCATGTCTTTGGTGCATATGCAGAGAGCCGGCCACAGACCTATCGCAGTAATTGGAGGCGGAACCGCCCTTGTTGGCGACCCGAGCGGGAAGACCGAGATGCGGCCCATTATGACCCGTGACGAGATAAACGAAAATGCCGAGTTATTAAAAAAGCAGTTAGCAAGGTTCATCGAGTTTGGGGACGGAAAGGCGATTATGGTGAATAATGCCGATTGGCTGACCCCCCTCAACTACGTCGATTTCCTGAGAGATATTGGTCGACACTTCAGCGTAAACAGGATGTTGACCGCTGAGAGCTACAGGGCCAGACTCGAGACCGGACTCAATTTCATTGAATTCAATTACATGCTGCTGCAGGCATACGATTTCTGGCACCTGTTCAAGACCTACGATTGCCGTCTCCAGATGGGTGGAAACGATCAGTGGGGGAATATCCTGGCAGGGGCGGACCTGACAAGACGTATGGAGGGCGAGATCATTCACGGTCTCACATTTCCCCTGCTGACAACCTCTTCGGGCATAAAGATGGGTAAGACGCACAAGGGGGCGATCTGGCTTGATCCGGAATTGACTACGCCGTATGAATACTACCAGTATTGGATCAACCAAAATGACGAGGACGTAGGACGGTTTTTGTCTCTTTTTACCCTTCTCCCTATGGATGAAGTCAGACGGCTGCGTAGATTAGAGGGTTCAGATATCAGAAAGGCGAAAGAAGTCCTGGCCTATGAGGCCACCAAATTGTGCCATGGCCAAACAGAAGCTGATCGGGCACAAAATGCTTCCCGACAACTATTCGGACCGGATAAATCTGCCTCATCAGGATCTGTGCCCGTTTATCGAACGAGCCGGCAACAACTTGAGGCAGGGATCCCTGCCTATATCCTCTTTGAAGACTCAGGTCTCTCCAAATCCCGGGGCGAAGCCCGCAGGCTTATTGCCCAGGGAGGAGGATATCTCAACGGCCAAAAAATCAAGGCCTTTGATCAGTTAATCACATTAGAGGATTCAGAGGACGATTCGTGGCTCCTGAGGGCAGGGAAAAAAAGATATGTTAAGGTCATTGTGAGCTGAGGAATTCCTGATTTATGAAAAAAGCAACAAAGAAATCTGCAACAAAGAAGGGTAAGACCAGGACAGGCAAGGGCCAGCTGGCTTCAAGAAAGGTGGGGCTTGTTCCAGCGGTTCAGATGACAGATAAAGCCTTAGTCCCTTTTGACCCGCTACAAATTTACCTTATGGAGGTTAAGCGTTATGACCTCATTTCGAGAGAAGAGGAAAGAGAGTTAGCAATAAAGATCAGGGAAAAAAATGACGATAAGGCTGCCTACAAGCTTGTCACTGCTAACCTGAGATTGGTTGTAAAGATCGCCATGGATTTTCATCGATACTGGACAAAAAATCTATTAGATCTGATCCAGGAAGGGAATTTAGGGCTTTTGCAAGCTGTAAGAAAATTTGATCCTTATCGCGGGATAAAATTTTCCTATTACGCCTCATTCTGGATTAAGGCTTATATTCTGAAATTCATAATGGATAACTGGAAGTTAGTCAAAATTGGGACCACCCAGAGCCAGCGTAAATTATTTTTCAATCTTGCTAAAGAAAGAGACAAACTGATCGCCCAAGGCTTTGCTCCTGAGCCGAAGTTGTTAGCTGAACGACTTGATGTCAAAGAAGAAGAAGTCGTCGAAATGACTCAACGGTTAGGGGGATGGGAAGTTTCTCTCAGCTCACCTGTGGGAGGAGACGATTCGAGGGAGTCCTTTGATGCCTTCCTACCCGATCCTGGGGTAGCTATAGACGAACAAATCTCCGAGGATCAAAGCCGGAAACTACTTCTAAAAAGTCTTGGGGAATTCCGTAAGACACTTTCCGGAAAAGAAGCCGATATCTTCGACAACCGGATTATGGCGGAAAAACCTTTAACTTTACAAGATCTTGGGGATAAATACCATATCTCACGCGAGAGAATTCGCCAGATCCAGGAAAAGATTATAAAAAACATCAAGAAATGGCTTAAAGAAAAAATCCCCAATTTTGAGGAAGAATACTCTGACTTCTTAAAATAGCTGGTTAGAAGTGACTGAAATGTCACAAAGTTCCTTAACTTTAGGCGCTTTCAACTTTAGGCACTTTAGACACTTACATCTTGGAGCATAAGGGATCATGAAACAAGAACCCGAAACAAACATCAACAGACAGGGCTTAACCGCTCAAAGGTTGTTATTACAGCGGTATTTGAAATCGGCCCCGCTTCTTTTTCTCTTTTTTATCGTGGGATTTGTAGCAGCATGCGCGCCGGTTACATCCGGCGTATTAAAAAAGGAACCGGTGCCCGCACAACCGGACCGAGATACCCCCGTTATGAAAAAGGATCAGACCCAGCAGGCGTACCAGGATTTCACCAAGGCCTCAATCGCCCTGTCCCGGGGTAATTATGGAGACGCACAAAAGTATCTTGAGTCTGCGATTAGAGAAGACCCGCAATCGGCCTATCTCAACAGAAAAATGGGGCTGCTCCTGAAGGAGTTGCGTAAGTACCCTGAAGCTTTAGCCTATGCACGCAAGGGCGTCGTTCTCGAACCGGAAAGTATAACGGGCATAGCATTATTGGGAGATTTATACGCCCTTACGGGCAAAGATGATCTTGCAATCGAACAATACCAAAAAATACTTGGCCTGGATCCGAAGACCCAGCGTATAAGACTATTATTGACTACGATTCTGGTCAGAAAGAAGCAATTCCAAAGCGCCCTCAACCATTTGGACATCCTGATCGAGCAAAATCCTGAATTAGTTGTTGCCCATTATTACCGCGGGAGAATCAACCTGGAAATGGGTCGCTACAAGGAGGCAGAGAAGGCCTTTGACGAGACGCTGAAACTTAATAGCAACTTGGAGCCTGCCCTTTTTGATCAAGCCACCATTTATCAGATGACCAATAGAGAGAAGGAGGCCGCTCAAGCCTATGAAAGATTGTTGGCATTATATCCCGATAATATCCCTGCCAGAGAAAGGTTAGTAACTCTCTATTCCAAGTTGGGCCTCGAAGAGAAGGCTTCAGAGCATGTGAAAAAGATCAAGGAGCAATCAAGACCGGGAGCGCCTGAGAGGCAGGCGCTTGGCCTCATATACCTGAGACAGGGGAAAATCGATGAATCGATCGCGGAACTTGATCTGATTGTTAATGCCTGGCCCAATGATTATAAATCGAGGTACTATCTCGCTGTGGCCTATGAAGAAAAGGGGGATATCAAAAAGGCATTGGAACAGTTGAGACAAATCGAGTCAGGATCTAAATACTTTGTCAGCGCCCAGATTCAGATAGCACACCTTCTTATTACAGAGGAAAAATATGATGCGGCCATAAAGGTCCTTGAAAAAGCGATTGCCCTGGAGCAGGACAAGATTGAGCTCTACCTGATGCTTGCATCCATTTATGAAAATAGAGAGGAGTATGATAAGGCCATAACAGTTATTAAAGAGGGACTCAAGATAAACGATAAGAGCGTAGATCTTATTTTTCGGTTAGGAGTTCTTTTGGATAAAACCGGCTCCAATGAATTATGTATTGAGCAGATGCGAAAGATCCTTGAAATAGAGCCGAATAATGCGGATGCTCTCAACTATATAGGGTATACCTATGCCGAACAGGGAATCAAATTAGATAACGCAATAGAATTGATTCAAAAGGCATTGAAACTAAAGCCTGAGAGCGGGTATATAATTGATAGTCTCGGGTGGGTTTATTACAAGAAAGGGTCATATGACAAGGCTATCCATTATCTCGAGAAAGCAGCAATTCTCACAAAGGATGACCCTACCATAAACGAGCATCTCGGCGACGCCTACCTCAAGAAAAAGAAATACGAAAAAGCCCTCCTCTATTATGAAAAGGCCCTTTCCCTGAAGCATCCCAAAGAAAAACAGTTAAAAGAGAAAATAACCGGGGTGAAAGAGCTTTTGAAGAAAAAAAATTGAACACCGTCAAACAAAAAAAAACCTCTATCACAAGGCTGTTTTCGGTCCTTCTTGTACTTCTTTTAAGCTGCTGTGCCCGGGTCGCGATTACTCCCCCATCTCTCCCCCTCGACCACCAGACCATTACTGGGATTATTTCCGTCTTTAAAGAACAGGGGGTGGCGGTTCGCACCCTCGTTTCTTCAGGGACGCTCACTCTCGATATCAAAGGTTCCGAATCAGATGCAACAGTCTTGATAGTTGCGATTAGAGATCCATCTAAAATCAAGATAGAAATAACACACCCCTGGGGCCGTCCCCTGCTTCACATCCTGATAATGGGTTCAAGCCTTGAAATACTTTCTTTTACTGACAAACGATTATACTCCGGCCAGATTGGAACCCACGATCTGTCGAGATTAATACCAGTACCTCTGAGTCCTGAACTTCTCTGGACCCTTGCAAGGGCTTATCCGGTACTACTCAAATACAACCGTGTCCTATCAACAAAAGGCAACCAGATAACCCTGTTAAATCAAAAAGGAAATAACATCCAGGTCATTGATCTATATCCCGAAAGCGACCTTCCGCACAGGGTCGCTTTCTGTCAACAAAACACCGAAATGACTTTTGCGGATTTCCAAAATAACGGTGGTATCCGGTACGCTAAAGAAATAGAGATGCATAGCCCAGAGGACAACGCCCGATTGGCCCTTGAGATAGGGCAAATGGTCTTCAACAAACCAGTGCCAGACGCGATATTCAGATTAGATACCCCTCTGGATTTTGAATTAGTTCCCCTCAGCGAGGTAAATCGGGAGGATTAGCTTGGATATCTCATTTATCATTGTTAACTGGAATACTAAAGACCTCTTGATTGAATGTCTCGCCTCCATTTACCAGACTGTCAACGAAATCGATTTCGAGATCTGGGTAGTAGATAATGGGTCTTCCGATGGAAGTGTGGAGGCAATCAAAGAAAAATATCCACACATAAAAATCATTGAGAACCAAACAAATTTGGGCTTTGCCGCTGCAAACAACCTTGCCCTTGAGCGTATGTGCGGTTACTATGCACTACTGCTCAATACCGACACGGTCTTGACTAAAGACGCTGTCACCGAACTTCACAATTTTATGCAGGGAAATCCAGAGGCAGCCATTGCCTGCGGGCAGTTATTGAATCCAGATGGTTCCAAGCAGAATTCGATAGCACATTTTCCCTCCCTCCTCTCTTTGGTATCAAATGAAACTTTACTTAGACTCCTGTTACCGCGCAGATTTCCGAGCAAGAGAAGAGAATACAGAACGCCGATTGAAATAGACTCCTGCATTGGGGCCTGCATGCTAATCCGTAAAAAGGCCATTGATGAAATAGGCTTCCTTGACGATCGATATTTCTTTTTTCTTGAGGAAACAGATTGGGCCTACAGGATCAAGAAGGCCGGATGGAAAATCTTTTTTGTTCCTGCTGCACGAATATTCCATGCCCAGGGAAAAAGCGTAAGTGTCAGGGCAGATGCCAGGATCATGTTCTATCGTTCCAGGTATCTTTTTTTCAGGAAATGGAACTTAGGGCCTTACCCCCTTGCATGTTTTGTAATTTTTTCTCGTCTACTGATAAACACGGCCCTTTCACTCTTAGGTGTAGCGTTTACCCTTGGCCTGAAAAAGGGTCTGAATAGAAGGCTTATCGTTTACGCTCAGCTGATTGTATGGCATATGAAAGGATGTCCCTGAGAATTAGGAAGCGATTGAGTCGTTCAGTAAACCGAGACACTAAACCTACAAACCAAAAGGAAGGAAAAAGGGGACTTCAGATTGGACATCCCTTTTTTCTTGACAAAAGATATTATTACAAGCTTATCTTGTAGAAAATCATTCCGGGTCGTTTTGTGCGCACGGATATGGGGGTGGACTTTCGATATAAGTCGATCCAACGGCCTGAGGAAAGCCGCGTGCAATTGGACTCATTGGCATCTCACATCACATTAAATGGCTGAAAGCCAGATGGAAGAAGTATTGAAAAAGTCGAACCAGAAGCTGGAAGAACAGCTTAGAGAACAATCAGTTGAACTT
>JAOZQV010000363.1 GCA_029932035.1 Deltaproteobacteria bacterium
AAGAACGTCGCGGTTTCCTGCCGATTCCGACTACACCGGGTGATCGGCTCTTTATAGGGATTCTAAGCAGCGCTTATATCTTTTTTGCATGGATCGGATTGACCCATTTTGCCCTCTGGATTCTGCTTATTATTGTCGTGTGCTGGATTATTATTGTGATGATTTGGGGGTAGTTCGGATTTTGGATTTAGATCTGACATTGTTTACTCACAATTGACATGGAATTGCTTTAGCAACCTTAATCATAATCTTAATCTAATAGGCTCTAAAGATGTGCGGCAGGTTTGGATGTCGTTGCAGCTAAAGCCATATTGGAGGAAGATGAAATAGCGCCCGGCAAGGAAATCCTTCTCGAAATTGTTTCAATGCTTGTTGGTTTAATAAAAAGTAATTCGGCAGATAGAGTTTATGAATCTCAAGCAGAGTATGGGTGTGATTAAGATTAGGATTAAGATTAGGATTATTGTGATGACCCGAATGGTTTTGAAAGGAGGTGGTAGCGACCGGGAGTAGATGGGGCTGATTGAGTGGGTCCCCTGGTTTGCCTCGCCGATTTTTCCCTTCGGGGCGAGATTCAAGTAATAATAAGAATTGGCAGGGCGCGTGTGATTAACCGAATAGATTTGAAAGGAGACAATGGCAATGAATAAGAAGAGAACATTTTTTTTCGTGATTGCAGCCTTGGCGCTCGTTTTTACAAGCGTTCCCTGCTGGTCTTCGCCGCAGATGGACGCCGCCAAGAAATGGGTGGATAACGAGTTTCAACCGTCTACATTGACAAAAGCCCAGCAGATGAAGGAGATGGAATGGTTTATCAACGCGTCCAAGCCCTTTAAGGGGATGAAGATCAAGGTCGTCTCCGAGACCATTCCGACCCACGAATATGAGGCAAAGGTTCTTACCAAGGCCTTTGAAGAGATCACCGGGATCAAGGTGGCCTTTGACCTGATTCAGGAAGGGGATGTCATCGAGAAGCTCCAGACCCAGTGGGCCTCCGGGAAGAACATCTATGATGGATGGGTGAACGATTCCGATCTTATCGGCACCCACATGCGCTACGGGTATGTGGTTCCCCTGAGCGATTTCATGAAGGGGGAAGGCAAGGACGTGACCCTGCCGACCCTTGATGTTGACGATTTCATGGGCAAATCCTTCACCACCGGTCCGGATGGAAAGCTCTATCAGCTTCCGGATCAGCAGTTCGCCAACCTCTACTGGTTCCGTTACGACTGGTTCAAACGTCCGGATTTCAAGAAAAAATTTAAGGAAATCTATGGCTACGAGCTGGGCGTGCCGGTCAACTGGTCTGCTTACGAGGATATTGCACAGTTCTTCACTGAAGTTGTCAAGGAAATCGATGGTAAGGCGGTTTACGGTCATAATGACTACGGCAAAAGGGCCCCGGATCTGGGCTGGCGTTTCACCGATGCGTGGCTTTCCATGGCCGGTGTGGGCAGCAAAGGCATCCCCAATGGCATCCCGGTGGACGAATGGGGCATTCGGGTTGAGGGCTGCACCCCTGTGGGATCGAGTGTTTGTCGCGGCGGCGCCGCAAACAGCCCGGGAGCCAAGTACGCACTCCAGAAGTATATGGACTGGTTAAGGAAATACGCTCCCCCGGGTTGTCTGGGACTGGATTTCTACACCTACCTGCCGATCCTCGCCAAGGGGAATGTTGCCCAGCAGATCTTTTGGTATACGGCTTTTGTGTCTGACATGGTCAAGCCGGGCCCGACGGTTAACGCGGACGGAACACCCAAATGGCGTATGGCCCCATCTCCCCACGGCGCATACTGGGAAGAAGGGATGAAGTTAGGTTATCAGGACTGCGGGTCCTGGACGTTCATGAAGAGTACGCCGTTAGATCGTCGCAAAGCTGCCTGGCTCTTCGCGCAGTTCTGCGTGGCCAAGACCACCTCACTCAAGAAGGCACTCGTAGGACTGACGCCGATCCGCGACAGCGATATCAGAAGCCAGGCCTTCACCGATAGGGCACCGAAATTGGGCGGACTGGTGGAGTTCTACCGCAGTCCCGCTCGTGTGGCCTGGACCCCCACCGGCACCAACGTGCCGGACTATCCCAAACTGGCACAGTTGTGGTGGCAAAATGTCGGCGAGGCGGTTTCCGGTGAGGTAACAGTGAGCAGGGCTATGGACAATCTTGCCCGCGAGCAAGACAAAGTCATGGCGCGTATAGAGCGCGCAGGGGCGCAGAAAGAATGCGGTCCAAAGCTCAATCCATGCATCGACCCGAATGTCTGGCTGAACAAGCCTGGTTCACCCAAGGCGAAGGTTAATGAGAAGCCGCAGGGTATAACGGTCGATTACGACGATCTCATTAAGGCCTGGCGCGAGGGACGCGTGAAATAGGCATAAATTGATAACTCTGTTCATAGAACAGCCAATCCGGGCCGGCCATTTAGGCCGGCCCATTTTTTTGAAGATGACGGAGGGAAACAATGGCTAAATATGTGGGCGCTGTGGATCAGGGGACGACCAGTACGCGGTTTATCATCTTTGACCAGACAGGCCGGATAGTCGGTCTGGATCAAAAAGAGCACGAACAGATTTTCCCCAAACCGGGATGGGTAGAACATAACCCGCTGGAGATCTGGAAAAACACTCAGGAAGTCATTCGCAGCGCTTTGTACAAGACGGATATCGATGGATCGGATCTGGCAGCTATCGGTATAACAAACCAGAGGGAGACCACCGTGCTCTGGGACAAGAATACGGGCAAGCCCTATTATAATGCCATAGTATGGCAGTGTACACGCACGGACGAGATCTGCAGGGAGCTTGTTAACGATGGAGGGCAGGACAGGTTCCGGGGAAAAACAGGTCTACCGGTCGCAACATATTTTTCGGGTCCTAAAATCAAATGGATACTCGAAAGCAATTCCGATGCAAGGGCTGCTGCCGAGAAAGGGGATCTATATTTCGGAACAATGGAGACATGGGTTATCTGGTGGCTGACGGGTGGCCCTGAAGGAGGTGCCCATGTAACGGATGTAACCAATGCGAGCCGAACTATGCTCATGGATCTGCACTCCCTGAAGTGGGATGACGACATATTAGGGCTTCTAAATATCCCGAAACAGATCCTTCCTGAAATTGTTCCTTCCAGCGATACTGATTACTGGGGGTTCACAGGAAACGATGGCCCGGTCGGAGCCCGGATTCCCGTGTGCGGGGCCTTAGGGGACCAACAGGCGGCGCTTGTGGGCCAGCACTGTTTTGAGCCTGGACAGGCCAAAAACACCTATGGAACCGGGTGCTTTCTCCTGCTGAATACCGGGTCTGAACCGGTTGCTTCAAAACATGGGTTGATTACTACCTTAGCCTATCAGAGAAGGGGACAGGACCCGGTATATGCCCTTGAAGGATCTATCGCCATTGCAGGCGCCCTGGTTCAATGGCTGAGGGACAACCTGGGGATGATTTCCAATGCCCCTGAGGTGGAGGACCTGGCCCGTAGCGTCGAAGACAATGGGGGGGTCTATATTGTCCCCGCGTTTTCCGGTCTCTTTGCCCCGTACTGGCGGTTTGATGCGCGTGGCGTAATGGTCGGTCTGACGCGATACGCCAATAAAGGCCACATAGCCCGTGCCGTGTTAGAGGCCTGTGCCTACCAGACCCGTGATATTGTTGAGGCCATGAATAAAGACTCAGGGGTTGACCTGGCCCACCTTAAGGTGGATGGTGGTATGGTCTATAACGATCTCCTGATGCAGTTTCAGGCAGATACCCTCGCCGTTCCAGTCATTCGGCCAAAGATTGCAGAAACCACATGTCTTGGAGCGGCCTATGCCGCAGGCCTGGCAGCAGGGTTCTGGTCTGGATTTGAGGAATTGAGCAAGAATTGGAACATTGATAGAACATGGGAGCCTGCCATGAAGGCGATTGAGAGGGAAGAGGGGTATAAGGGATGG
>JAOZQV010000044.1:0-4311 GCA_029932035.1 Deltaproteobacteria bacterium
TGATTTCTCGCATCGGAACCCCGTAAGAGAAATTCCCACCGGAACCCTTCCCGGCCAAGTAAAAAGCCCCCATCAGCGATGAAGTGTCCCAAGGGACTTGCTCATAATTCGTACTCTGCGCAACTCCCTTTCTGACTTCGCGGAAAACCTCTTCCACAGTGAGATCGGGCCTTTTGATGTTTTTGAGCAGATGGCTCGTGTACATGCCGTTACGACCCGTGCCGTCCCGAGCCACTGAACCGGGAGAGGTGGCATACGCAATAAAAGAACCCCGAACGGACTGGATTGGCGCAAGACCGGAACCTGCCCCCCTCAGCCCTCGAAAGGGATTGTTACGGCATGCATCCAAAACCACTATGTTTACCTTGCTCCCGGAATCCTCCATCTTCGCCAAAATCCAATCCGCCTTAATCGCCCTGTGTTTGATGTCAGCAGATGACTTGACCCGGATATTAACGGGAAGGAGGTAGTTGCTCCCATCGATCTGCATACCATGTCCTGCATAATAGAAGAACCCTGCCCGCGCACTGTTGAGGTTCCGATAGAATTTCTGCACAGCGGCATCCATTTCCTGCCGGCCCGCGTTCACCTTCAAGATAACTTCAAAACCAAGGTCCCTGAGGACTTTAG
Organism: Deltaproteobacteria bacterium; assembly: GCA_029932035.1. Classification (GTDB taxonomy): domain Bacteria; phylum Desulfobacterota; class DSM-4660; order Desulfatiglandales; family Desulfatiglandaceae; genus Desulfacyla. The sequence goes on from JAOZQV010000044.1 coordinate 631, forward strand.
CTATATCCCTCGCGTCATTTACCGGGTTCTGCAAGGGCGCTGATTTGTAGTTTGAATTCCCGATCACAAGCGCGGTTCGAGTTGCAGCTTCCACCGGATTAAGTAATCCGAGAAAATATGCCATACAAATGAAAACACCAATTATGATTTTTTTGTGCATAGTGCAGCCTCCTTGATTGAAAAGAATAGATCAGGCGCTAAAAAGCCTTGCAGCGGTAAAATAGGTTTTAAATAATCATTTTGGGGACGCAGATTTCGGCGGATAATCGCAGATAAATATAAACAACAAATCAGAGGTAATCTGCGTTCATCAGCGTCCAAATTTTTTTTCTTAAGCAGTATACCATTTGCAAAGATCAGGAAACGGCCTGGACCTCCACCCTTCGGTTCAACTGTTTGTTGGCAGCAGAGGTATTGGGGACCAGAACAAGGGCCTCGCCGTATCCTACCACCCTGATCCGATCCGGTTCTATTTCAAAATTTCCCACGAGGTAATTCTGAACAGACAGTGCGCGATTCAGGCTCAGGGTAAGGTTGTAGGCGTCTTCACCGTCGGAATCCGTGTGACCTTTCAGGATGAGCCTCTTTCCCTGTAATGAGGTTCAGAAAAAGAGGGCTGTGGCCAAAGGCAGTTTCTCAAATCAGCATAAAATGGTCAAGTATTCAATTTCGATCGCGAAAAGAGAGAGATTCAAGATCAGGGATTGGCCCTAACGTCGGCAACTGGGAGACCTGAAACATGCACTTCTACTTTTCCTCTCACAGCGCTTAGAGTACACAGAGCTTTTTTGGGATTCTCTGTGTACTCAGTGAGTCCCGCTTAGCGGGGTGGGAGATTTAATATCATTGGCTGTCGGGAGTATCGTGCCCATCTGGGGATAGTCGGTCAGTCCAAAAACCCTCAAGACATCCTTTCTCGAAACACGCAGCATTACCTGACTCCCCCCATCAGGAGATTTAATAATCTTTGAAATAGCCAGTTCATCCAACAATATCTTAAAGTTATCTTTCAGATTCGGATGACGAGAAAAGATACAGGCCTTTGTTGCTCACTCTGACTTGAGGGAGCTTCTTGTTCTCCTCAAAATAGTTATAGCCCTTCTTGAGGTTTTCCAAGAAGGTGATGAGCTTTGGTCTGTCCTGAAAATCTTTCGGCAATTTGTCCTTGTGCTTATCGTCTAAATGGGTGGGAAAGATATGAACCGGTATCTTTTTCTACCCGACCCCCTCACCCCTTTCAAACAGGCTTCCATCAAATGTGATCCTCTGTATTAATAAACGTTTTCATTGACACCCCTTATTGGCTGTATTAGTATACAGGCAATCATAATAGGAAAATGAATGGAGGGGGCGTATGGAACAGGTCAGGGTAAATTTAACCCTTGAACGGGAAATCTGGAAAAGCTTTGGCGAACTGGTGCCAAATCGAAAGAAAAGTAAGTTTATTAATGATTTATTAAAAAACGAAATCGCGAAAAGAATTCGGCAAAATGAGGAAGAAACATTGCGCATGGCATTTGAAGAGGCCTCAAAGGACAAAGAACGTCAGGCCACGATTAGAGAATGGAAATCATTAGACGCAGAGGAATGGGATTAAATGAATCAAGGGGATATATACATTGTCAATCTTGATCCAACGGTGCGTACCGAGATCGGCAAAACGAGGCCAGGAATGGTCATTTCGGTAAATGCCATGAACCATAACTCGCCTCGTCTGATTGTTGCTCCTATAACTTCAAAGCCACGAAAAATATACCCCTTTGAAGTATTCATCCCCCGTGGTAAAGCCGGCCTTGAGAAGGATTCCAAGATAATGCTTGATCAATTAAGAAGCTTGGACAAAAAAAGATTACATAAAAAAATCGGCGCCATTGACAAAAAAACCTTATCAAAGGCCTGCACAATAGCCCAACGGCTTATTTCCGCAGATTGAATTCCTATGGTGATGGAAATCCTTAAGGAATCAAATAAAGAAACCAAACCCTCAGTACCTGGTTCTAACGAATCCATTCATTGAGAATTTCCAGATCGAATAGTGAAGAAATCCTCTCAGAAACCTTCATAAGATCAGGTATCCCTGCCGTTCCATTTACCTGTTTCACCCCCGTTGATTGGTCTTGCTACCATCTAAGTTTTTTCTCCCTATGTCTCGCTTTGGGTAGGACTCTATTTCTTGAAACCGGGAAACAGGGTTTTCAGTCATTCATTAAGCAGTAACCAATCGAATTTTGGGCAAGAATCGTAAAAAATTTCTATAATACTCGAAAAAGCAGTTGTTGAAAAAGATGACGTCCAACATCGAACATCGAACGCCGAATGAAAAACAACAGCAATTTTAGGCGCTTCAAACTTTAGGCAATTCAGACACTTTTCTCCCCGAGCCTGAGGCCGGTTTATCCGGGTTAGGTATTGGTGAATTACAAGCTCAACGCAGCCTCAAACCCCTCTCTGATGGCTTCTAAGGCGTTCCGTGGTGTTTTTGCATCCCCTACCACCAGGATCTCTGCCGATAGATCCTTGAGTTTATCAGCAAGCGCGTTTTCAGATCTTGAGCCGGCCGCAATCACGATGGAGTCAGAGGCCAATAGAACAATACTACCCTTACGCTCTATCTCAAGGCCTTCGGGCGTGATCCCAACGGCCCTTGTTTCTGTCATGACTTGAACCCCGAGACGTTTTAGTTCGCCCGTCACTGTCCATCGGGTGGTAAGCCCTATATCTTGCCCTGCCTTCTTGGTCATTTCGACGACCGTTACCTCTTTAATTCCCTTGTTTAGAAGTTCTGTCAGGGTCTCAATCGACTCTGCCCTGTTGGCCATGAGGAAGTGGAGGGCCCCGGCCGAAAGGGTTCCCTGATTGGCCAAATAGAGGGCGGTCTCCAGGCCGACCGCATTTCCCCCTACAATAACTACCTTTTCTCCTGTTCCGGCACGCCCATCCAAGAGATCCCATGCCTGAACAACATTTTGGCCGTCAACGCCGGGGATATCCGGGAGCACCGGTCTGGCGCCTGTAGCTACTACAACCGCGTCAGGGCTTATCTCCCCGATTAAGCGCTCATCCGCCTCTTTACCCAAAATGATTTCCAGTTTCCCGGCCTTCAAATTATTGATCAGGTCAACGGCCACAGTCTCCATCTCCTCCCTTCCAGGGATCAGGCGATTGAGCAGCAGTTGTCCTCCTAACCTATCCTCCTTTTCTATCAGTGTGACATTATGCCCCCGTTCCGATGCTGTACAGGCCGCCTTCATGCCGGCAGGGCCCCCGCCTATGACTAAGACCTTTTTCGGCTCAGGGGCAGGTCGAGACTTAAATTCCGCCTCTCTTCCTGCAATCGGATTGACGAGACAGGTGGCCGGACGACCCTGAAAAATGGAGTCAAAGCATCCCTGGTTACAGGCAACGCAATGATAGATGAGATGCGATTTTCCCTCCTGGGCCTTATTGGGAAGATCCGGGTCAGCCAGCAAACCCCTGGCCATAGTCACCATATCTGCCGCTCCATTGCGCAGGATTTCCTCCCCCGTGGAAGGATCGTTAATCCGGTTGCTGGCTAAGACCGGAACTGAAACAACGGATTTAATACCCTGGGCAAGATAAACATACCCCTGGCGGGGAACGCACATGGTCAACTGAGGAACTCGGGTCTCATGCCAGCCGCCTGTAACGTTAAAAAGATCC
>JAOZQV010000044.1:4411-14599 GCA_029932035.1 Deltaproteobacteria bacterium
GCATCAAACCCGGCCCTTTTGGCACGCAGGGCCGCCTTTGCAAAACTGTCCTGCACCCCTGGAATTTCCTCTAATTCTAATGCCCTCGGGGTTTCTCCTGTCAACTTGGACCTAACCGCTGAGGATGAAAACGGTTTCCGTCCCCCTATCATGGAAGAATGGGTATAACGCCCTGCCTGGTAGAGCTGGGCGGCGATCTTTGCGCCACGGCTTTTTACTGCATGGGTCAGGCTCTCAAGTCCGGGGATATAGCTGTCATCATGGATAGCGATCATGCTCGGCATACCACCATATTCATCGACCGGGCACCCTCCCACGATCACGAGGCCAACACCCCCCATCGCCCTCTTGGCGTAGAAAGCAATAAGGCGGTCTGTGACCTCTCCTTTCGGGGTGTAAGCCAGGTGCATGGCCGTCATGACGATCCGGTTTTTGAGGTCCATGTTGTTGATCGTTATCGGTGAAAACAGATACGAAAATTCCATTTTATAAGCTCCTTTCAAACGGTTTATTGTTTGTTTATTCCAACTCTTCCATCTCTTTCATAAGGCGTCTTTTCCTCAACATTAGTCTTATGGCCCCGTAAATGGTGAGAAGGGCAGCAAAGGCAAAAAGTATCTCATAGAGATTGTAACTAAGATAGGTAAACCAGGTAATTCTTCTTCTGAGAGCGCTATGCCAGCCCTTTTCCAGGTCCCCAAAGGGGATGGAGCATGATTTCAAAACAGCAGCGTGGACATTTTCGCCCCTTTTCATAAGCTCCAAGATCTCAAGAACACTCTCTCTTCCGAATTTACCGATAATGTGGTCTACAAAGCTCCTGCTCTCCTCATAGGCCAATATCAGATCCTGTTCGCGGCGTGGAAAGCCCTCAGCTAATGAACCGAGGGGAATAAATCGCCCAGTGAAGGCTGCCTTGTTAAGGAGGGACCGTTTTTGTTCCAATATAATATCGCCTACGCCATCGCTCACCCATTGAGCTATACCCTCGTCAAGCCACCTTGGGAGAGCAGCGCTTTTTATGTGCCGGTGAAGCAGGAGGTGACAAAGTTCATGCTTAAAGATATTTCTGAGGTTCAAAGGATGGGAGCTTATCTTTGAGTAATCGATTACGACGAGATCCTTTTCAGGGACAGCAAATGCCACGGTAAGTGGACTCCTAATCATCTGCTGAAATTGCTTGCTATCCTTAAGAAGGATTATAGACGGAATTATATTCAAGTCCCATCCAAAGACCTTTTCCAGCTCTGCCCTGACCCCCGGATAGATTTCGGCCAGTTCTCTTGCAACCGGCTCATGAGGAGACTCAAAAAGAACCTTGATTCCACCCTCTTCTAAGAGATAAACTTCCCCTGCATAGAGGGATACCACAAAAAAGATCAGGAAGGCCACCGAAAATAGAAGGGTTGCGTTGCGGATTGTTGATTGTTGCTTGTTAATTACAGAGTCCATTTAACCGGGGCGGTTTAATCTAACTCAACCAAAAACCAAATAATCTTGAAAAGGGATCATGCATACCATAAGATCTCGAAAAATGTCTCAGTACAGAGAACGGCAGATGGTTAGGCTCCCAATTTTACCAAACGGCACAAAACAAATGACAATGCCCGCTTAACTACTCAACCACTCAATCACTTAACGAAGTCTGCAAAACTGGAGAATCTGTTGAAAATGAACCGTGTCCTCACAGGACTTGACTGCATAGAATTAGAGAGGTGGAAAAAGCTGAACGGCCACAGACTGGGTCTCCTTGCCAACCAGGCCTCAGTAAAGCACAATTTAAGTACTGCAAGGGAGGTCATTACGCATCTATTCCCCGGTCAATTAAAGGCCCTTCTCGGTCCGCAGCACGGCTATGGAGGCGAAGACCAGGACAATATGGTGGAAACCCCCCATTCACATGATGAGACATTGAAGATTCCCGTCTTCAGCCTTTATGCAGAATCGAGGCATCCGGTTTCGACCATGTTTGATCTGATTGATACCTTGATCATAGACCTTCAGGATGTGGGCGCCAGGGTTTACACCTTTGCCTCCACCATGCTCAACTGCCTCAGGACAGCGGCAAAGTACGGCAAAAGAGTGGTTGTTTTGGACCGCCCCAATCCATTAGGTGGAGATGTGGTCGAGGGAAACCTGCTACAGGCGGAGCTATATTCATTTGTAGGCCCCTGTAGCTTGCCCATGCGCCATGGTTTGACAATGGGAGAGATGGCCCGGATTTTCAACCAACTGTTCGAGCTTGATTGCGACCTGGAAATCATACCGATGCAGGGATGGCAACGGAACATGTTATGGGACCAAACAGGCCTAAGATGGAGTATGCCATCTCCTAACATGCCTTTGTCGCAAACCGCCCAAGTCTATCCAGGCCAGGTGATCTGGGAAGGAACAAATCTTTCTGAAGGAAGAGGAACATGCCGGCCTTTTGAGATCTTTGGAGCGCCTTTTTTAGATACTAAGGCCATCAAAAAGATGCTGGATCCGGGTGCCATGACAGGCTGTTATCTCCAAGAGTACCAGTTTCGCCCAACATTCCATAAATGGGCAGGGGAACTCTGCTACGGGTTTATGATACACGTTCTTGATCCACACGCTTATCAGCCCTATTACACCTCACTTGGCCTGTTGCAGGCAATTATGGAACTCCATGGGAGGGATTTTGCGTGGAAACAACCTCCCTACGAGTATGAATATAAAAAAAAGCCCATTGATTTGATCATGGGCAATTCATCCTTGAGGCGTGGTCTCGAATCTGGTAAACCCCTTCTTCTTCTAAGGGAGGGCTGGTTGCCAGAACTCGAATCCTATGTCGGCTGGAGAAAACCCTATCTCCTTTATTCGTGATTACAGAAATCGACAAATAGTTGAGTCTAATCTAAGGAGAGCTCCAACTATTTTTTTTCTCCGCCGATCCATCTGTCAATGGCATCTTTATCGAACCGCCAAACCCTGCCGATCCGGATAGCAGGGATTTTACCTTCTGCTGCATACTTACAAATTGTGATTTCATGTAATTTCAAATATTTTGCGATTTCTTTGGTAGTCATGATCTTTGGCATGGTACACTCCTTTATATTTTGATTTATCCTATGGATTTTCCAATATGCGAAACAATGTCAAATAACTATTGAGTGACAAATTTAACACCGAAAAACTTTAAAGTCAATAAAAAACCTGTTAATAATGAAAACTACATGAAAATATCCTAACTTTATAAAGTTTATTTATATTTTGCTTTTCCAGGCTCGTTTCTAACAAATCAAAAAAAGAGAGCACCATGAAATTCAAAAAAATCACCTTCCTTATAATCCTAATCCTCTTGCAGGGGCTCTCTCTATCCTTAAACTCTTTTGCTTTTCATAGGGTCGTATTCGTTTATGACGGCGATACTGTTCTTCTCAAAAACGGGGCCAAGGTTCGATATTTGGGGATCAATACTCCCGAGATCAATCACCAAGGCGGCGAGAGTGAGTTTATGGCCCATTCAGCAAAAAATTTCAACCAAAAATTGGTAAAAGGTGCTCCGGTTAGGCTTGAATACGATCTGGTCAGGAGGGACAGGTACAAGCGAGTTCTTGCCTATGTTTTTTTAGAGAATGGGGATATGGTCAATGCGCTTTTAGTCCGGAAGGGGCTTGCCTATGTCATATCAATCAGACCTAATCTGAAGTATAGAGATCTATTGCTTGAATGCCAAAGGAAGGCGATAAAGGAAAGAGTTGGAATCTGGAGCAACCTTTTGAGATACAAGGGGGAACACCACCTCGGAAACAGGAAATCCTATTGCTTTCATAGGCCTGATTGCCCATTTGCAAGGAGAATATCTAAAAAAAATCTCATCAGATTCAGATCCAGTTATGATGCATTTTGGGAGGGTTACAGCCCTTGTAAGAGGTGTAAGCCAAGCGGTAAGCGTTCACAGGTTCAGAATTCAAAGTAATCCTCCTAAGGCTAACTACTTACAATAATTAGCAATTACCCGTAAAAAGGACTTTTTGCGAGCGTATCATAATCGTGTTGAGTAAGATTAGGATTACGATTAAGATTATGAAATAGGGAAGCTATCTTATCCTGTCAGCTTTTATTTAATTGTCCTGAGTTTCGCTTTGGCGATCTTTGCTTCGCTTGATTTGGGATATTTCTTGATAAGCTTTTTCAGAAGAAGTCTTGCGCTGGTCTTGTCTTTTATTTCATAAAAAGCCAATGCCTGGCGAAGAATAGCATTAGGTACTTTGTTTCCCTTTGGGTATTTCTTTATCACAGTCTGGAAGGCCAAGATCGCCTGCTCATACTGTTTAAGGGCCATATAGGATTCCCCTACCCAGTATTGGGCGTTGTCAGCCAACTTCGACTTGGGGAACTTCTTAATAAAATTTGCAAAACCGGCAATCGCCTCCTCGTATTTTTCTTCCCTATATAGCTTAAGGGTCAAATCATATAGCTTTTTTTCAGGAGACACTTCAGGTTGTTTAATATCCAGGACTGGTTTTTCAGTAGCCTTAGTTTGAACCACTGGCACCTGAGCGACTGTGGGCGTCTTGCTAAGGTCCTGTCCCTGTTGCCGGGCATCTATTTCAATGCCAAGATATGCATTAATCCGGTTCACTTTCAATTCTAACTCTGAAATGCGGTCTTTGAGATCAGTGATACTTATCCCCATATCATCCTGAGCAGTGGTATCTCTTTCAATGGCACGCCTTACAAGATGGTTGTTTTCATCCAGACGGCCTGAAATGCTTCGCATTTCTTCCCTGACCTTATCGATCTCAATGGCTGTTTTTGCCTGTTGCTCACGGGTAGAAGCCAGTTTTGAATCCAGTTTTTTTTCTGTTGTTTCCTGAAGACTGCTAACTCTCTTGTTGAGGGCCACAATTTGATCGTTATGATACTGAAAATCTTCATCGGTGACACAGGAGGTAAGCAAAAAGAGGGAACCACTAATTATCCCCAGTTTAATGCCAAAATGTTTTATTGAGATAAAAATTCCCATATGTCCCCGTTCTGCAGACCTCGTTGAGAGGTTTAGTCCCGCCCAAGGCGGGATTGAGTGGTTAAGTCGTTATTATTATTTGGATTCGCACCCTTTACCCAAAAATTGGGCACCCGATATGATTGAAGGGCTAATCCCGCCTCTTTCCAACGAAGGTGGGACTGATTTAATCCCGCCACCAGGTGGGATTTGCTGTACAACTCAACCACTCAACTATTTGACGCTGTCTGTTCTTACTGCAATAACTTAAATGTATCTCGCCTATTAAAGGCCCAGGCAACCTCATTATTTGCCGGATCTGCCGGCTTCAATTCACCATAGCTGATAGTTTTGATTCGATCACCAGATACCCCTAAGGCAATAAGGTATTGTTTTGCGGAATCAGCTCTTCTCTCGCCTAAAGCCAGGTTGTATTCCTCGGTGCCTCTATTATCACAGTTGCCTCCAATGAGGAGTGAGAAGGAACGGTTATTACGGAGGAAGCTCGCCTTTTTCTTCAAGATCTCTTGTGCCTCAGGCCCCAAATTTGATCTGTCAAAATCAAAATAGATATTTGTATCTTCAAAATTCTCTATCTGTCTAACAAGCTCTGGGGGTACCTCTATGACCTCTACTACAGTTTCTTCCTTTGGCGCCTCCTTCACAACAACTACAACTTCTTCTTCAACAGGTGGTTGAACTGTTTCAGAGATGTTAACCTGTTTTTTTGCGCACGACGTGACAAAAAATAGAATCGAGCAAACAAAAGCCATGGCAACTAAGCCAGTCATCACTTTTTTTCCCATACACCCTTACCTCCTGATTTTTATAGTTTATGCCAAACAAGGTATCAAAATACCGACCGCCCGTAACCCACCTTAGTGAGCAAGGGCTACAGCCTTCCACAAAAGATTAATCCTCCATATTTGACCAAAATGGTTACAAGTCGCAAAAATAGCGGCTCAATAAACTTACTATTTAACATTTCCCTTTCCTTATTTCAAGTGTCTGTGCAAATATTTTTGTCTTTTTTGCATAGATTATGCGAGTTGGGAAATCGATCATTCAGGCGCCCAGGATGGCGCTGTTTGTTCCCCTTTCTTGGAAGTGATTCTCCGCTGGTTCTGTCCGTTGGCGTTCATGATATATATGTGGTAACGGCCTTCCCTGTTCGAGCTAAACATCATATACCTTCCATCAGGGGACCAGCAAGGCGCTTCATTATTTCCCATATTCTCCGTTAGCCTTCTCGATCGGCCCCCGACCGCATCTATGGTATATATATCAAAATGTCCCCCTTTCATCGAGGCAAAGGCGATCTGGTTACGAGATGACCAGGAAGGAGAGGTGTTGTACCGCCCTTCATAGGTCAACCTCTCCACTCCTTCATTTTCAATATCCATGATATAAATCTGAGGAGATCCTGATCGGTTAGACACGAACGCTATCTTGTCCCCGTCCGGAGAGAAGGCAGGTGAAACATCGATCCCCCAGTGTTTGACAAGCTGTTTTAGAATCTTGCCTTTAAGATCGATTGTAAAGATATCGGGATTACCCCTGTGGCTCATGGTCAACGCTATTTCCTTGCCATTGGGCGCCCAGCATGCCCCGATGTTCAGCCCGGACCTCCCGGACAGCAGTCTGACATTTCCAGAGGCAATATTTTTCAGGTAAAGCATTGGCCCACCATGTTTATACGAGTTGTACACTATTTTTTTCCCATCAAGAGACCACCTGGGGAGTATCGCGATGCTCTTGTCCCGGGTAATGGGTCTCACATTATAACCGTCATAGTCGCAGACGTAGATCTCCCTTTTTCCAGTAGCATTTCCAACAAAAGCGAGCTTGGTAAGGGAGATACCATTATGGCCGGTCAATATCAGGATTATTTCGTTTGAAAGCCGGTGCATCAAGTGACGGTAACCGCTGATGTCTCCGAGTGCCCTCCTTCCCAAGATCTGACGTCCCCAAAATACGTCGAACAGTCTGATCTCCACCTCTAAGCGACTCCCGATGCAGGTATACCCCCCTGTCAAGAGGAGTTCCGCACCGATAACAGACCAGTCCTTAAAATTGATCCCTTCTGCGGTCAGGGCCCCTCCCTTTTCATCTAAAAACGCCTCCTTGTCCATAGGGTTGAAATAACCGCTGAGATCAAGGTCGTTAGATATTACTCCGGGCATCTTTGTTGAGAATTCAGAATGCTTTTTGTCGACGCCTAAATTCTTAAAGTCGGGGATAGCAATATTAAATTTTGGAATGGAGGGGGCATTGACATCTATATATATCCGACCGGAGGCTGCCCCCGGAAAGAGAAAGAAAATCAAAAACAACACCCACATTCTGATAAATGAAAAATGGGCTATCCCTTTTTTTGAGAAACTCGCCAAATTCATATTCATACAGACCTCGTTAAGTGGTTAAGTCGTTATTATTCGAATTCATATTATTTACCCGGAAATTGGACACCCTAAAAATCCTCTAATTCGCTTAGATTAAATCTTATTTCAATCTCGTCATAGCTCTTTCTGTACCCTTCAGGAAATGGTGGAAGAGGGTCTGACCTTTCAATCGCTTTGAGAGCCGAGCCATCAAAAATAGAATTGGATGATCGCTCCTTGAACCACGATTTCATTATAGTCCCATCTTCCTTGACCTTAATCACAACTATCGCTTCGAGGTCTCTTAGCTTCTTGGGGCTGATAAGGGCCACGGGATAGGACCAGTTGCTTTTTATCTGTTCTTCAACCGCCATCTGATACAGTCTTATGGTGATCCCGCTCTCTGCATTACCCCTAACAGATCCCTTTTCAGCCGCCCCTTCCGCACGGGCCTCGATCTTGGAAATCGCCTGGGCAAGGTGGTGATCATTTTTCTTTGCCTTGACCTTTCTTTCGATCTTCGACACTGCCCGGTCTATAAGCCTGGAAGGCGATACTCTCGGTTTCTTAGTCCTTTTTACCTCTCTCTTCTTCTTCTTTTTCCTCTTTACAACCCTTTTTCCGATTACAACCGTTTTTTCTTCCTTGCTCGGTCTGCTTATTCGCTTGGCATTGGTAGACTCCTTTGGACTGGTTACCTGTCTGCTCATTTTTGAATTAGATGATTTCGGAGGTATTGAACGGCTTTTGCCCGGCATCTCCACCAGATTGACCTCATAGACAGTAGCGCTACTAATTCTCCTGGTAGGTATGGAATCCGGCACAAACAGGATAACAGAGAAGATGATTAGATGAAAAAGGAGGGATAAGATGATTACCTTGGACCATCTTGGCTCCTCTAATTCATCAGGGCTTGTTTTGACCTGGAAGCCTTCCATAAATGTCTAAAGTGAGTCCTTCCTGAGGCGGGATTGAGCGGTTTAACGAGGTCTTAAATCAATCCAAAGGTTCGGTTACCATTCCCAATTTATTGATACCGGCATTTTTTACCCTTGCCATAACATCAATAATAAATCCATAGGGGACATCCTGGTCTGCCCTCAACAACACCTCTTTTTCTCTCCGGTTTTCAAAGATCTTTTTGATCTTCAATTCCAACCTGTCTAATTCGATAGGATGATTTTCCAAGAAAATCTCCTTTTTCTTGTTGACCGTCAACATAAGAGGCTCATCCGCGGTTTTGATATTCTTGGTGGTGGTCTTAGGTAAATTTACGTCTACGCCCTGCATCATCATCGGCGCTGCTACCATAAAAATGATGAGAAGGACTAACATCACGTCCACAAGCGGCGTAACGTTGATCTCTGACATAAAACGCCTGTTGTTTCCACCGGAATTCATAGCCATCTTAAACGTGTGTCCTAAGGTTTCTTGATGAACTGTCTTCCCACCATACTCAAAAAATCGGTTGTAAAAATATCCATCTCTGCCTGGAGAGATACAACCCTCTGGCTAAAATAATTGAACGCGACAACTGCAGGAATTGCGGCGGCTAAGCCTGCAGCAGTGGCAATAAGGGCTTCGGAGATCCCGGGGGCGACTACCGCAAGACTAGCTGAACCCTTCATCCCTATCCCTCTGAAAGACTCCATGATCCCCCATACCGTACCGAAAAGACCGATAAAGGGGGTGGTATTTCCTGTAGTAGCCAAAAAACTAAGAGATCGCTCCAATCTCTTGTTTTGATCAATGGTTGCCTTTCTGAGCGACCTCTCCAGATTGTCCATCAGTGCCCGCCTGGTCTGCGAAGACCCTTCCAAAGTCGTTTGGACCCTATCCTCTGGACGACCGTCCTGGTGACCAGATTGGGCTTGCGCCTCATCCGAATAGGTGGACTGCAGTTTTCTGAAACGGGTAAACTCAGCATATCCCGCCCTGAAAAGGCGGGCTACAGGGCTGAAATTTAGGGCTTTGCTTTCCATATATACCTTTTTGAGATCCCTGCTTTCCCAGAAAAGGTCCAAAAAGCTGATTGTTTCGCGTTTAGCCTTACTCAGCAATCTATACTTCATGAATATAATCGCCCAGGAGGTAACGGAAAAGAGCATAAGAACCAATAATACGAATTTTACCATGGGGCCGGCATGGACAACCATCTGGACAATATCCTGGCCAAAGGCGCTTTCAAATGAAATGCCGGCAGGAATCATATTAATAAAAGGGAGACTTATCATGGAATTTCCTCATGCAAACTTTGGGTTAATAGGAGATATCATCTTTGACATGGGCGTCAATATACGCTTTTACGAAAGAAGTGTAAACTGGTGAATGAAAGATGTCTTTTTTGCAACGGTTCCCGGTTCAGAGATCAAAGCTGCTTATCAAAAAATCTGCCAATCCATCAGTATCATCCAATAAAAATTGGGGCACGCCCAAATCGATCCTCGTGTCGCTGATTAGGGCTATTAAATGCTCATCATTCTTGCACAGCGGCTCTTCATGGACGTTATTCCGGAATATTTCCAGCTTTGGCTTGTTTCCCTGCTTATATCCTTCGGTGAGGATAATGTCCACATTCGTAAAGAATCCCTTTAATTCGTCCGGGTGGTGGTCGTGATCCACATCCATCACCATCCCTATTTGAGAATGGGATGAGATGAGGGTTGTGGCGGCGCCTGCGTGTTTGTGCCTCCAACTGTCTTTGCCGGGTTTATCCAATTCAAATCCGTGGACATCATGTTTTATGCTTCCAACCCTGTAGCCCCGGCCACTGAGTACGTGTATCAATTTTTCCAAAAGGGTGTTGGCTTTCTATTTCAAATCCTACACTTTTTA
>JAOZQV010000045.1 GCA_029932035.1 Deltaproteobacteria bacterium
ACAATTATTTGAGCTTTCAGATGATATGGCAACCAAAGTCAGCATCGAGTTTTACTCAGATCCAATAGATGCATTTACAAAGGCAATTATGGACTAAAAGGAGGATTATGCCTAAATCCAGATTGGGCGCCAAACGTTGTTGAGCCGAAGTGATACGATAAAGTTTTTATATATCAGTTGGTTAAGAACAAAATGAAACGATGGTGAGGCGATAAACTGAACGAGGGTAAGGGTGGACGTTAGTACAGAACGTGCTTTACGATGTTGATCCTGTATGATCTGAGGGATGTCCATAAAATCATAAATTTCTCTTGGTGCGCAAAGATAGAACAGGGTCTTAAATATTGACTATTCGACCCCCCCCCCTAACACCCCTCATCTTCCACGATCTCAAACTTGGATGAGGAAGGTTTCTCTGCTTTTGGACTGGGCTTTTGAATCTCTTCCATCCTTTCTCGGGTCTGTGCCTGAGGAGATGGCCTGTTGGCAGCAATACGATCCGGATTAATAAGGGCAAGAATCAGACCGAGAAGGATAAGAATCGCTGCGGCAGATCTCTTCATTCTCTTTGAGCCGCCCGGGAGAGTGTCCCTGTCTCCGAATTTATTTTCCACCTTTTCCACAAACCAGTAGGCCCCCACAGCCATAAGGCATACCAACAAGGCAATAATACCGGAGTTGAGATTCAGGACATCGGTGAGGCGGATGGCGCCCATATCCCCTGCCGAATAGAATTTCTCTAATAACGGGAATATCTCGGCAAAGATAAATGAGCCAATGATCATGCCGCCGATAAATACTAATCCGTCAAGCTTGCCCGATACCGTGGCCACGATGGAGGTTGTGGGGCAATAGCCGCCCATTATGAACCCTATGCCGAGGACAAGGCCACCCACAATCTGAGGCCATATATAGGTGGGTAAGAGATAGACCAGGCCAAGATCGATCCAACCAAAGACAGAAAAATATAGGAGGCCTAACATGCACACAATGATAGCGGTAAACATGACCTTAAAAACGGCAAAGTCTCTTAGATAAAAGTTCGCTGTGAGTTTCCTGACGTTTCCAAACCCGGCCCTTTCGAGCACAAACCCAAAGAGGAAACCGATAAGCCCGGCCATCTGGAGGCCGTAGGCGAAATCAAACCAACCTAATTTGTATAGAGGTCCCATTATAGCCACTCCTTTCTAAAAAAATAGGCGGTTGCATATGCGCCTGCAAAGATAGAGAACATAAAGATCCAGCTGCCGAAGGCAAGCTCGGCGGCCCCGGTAAGGGCCTGTCCGCTTGTGCACCCCCTGGCCAATCGCGCGGCAAATCCTGATAAGATACCCCCACCTAAGGCAAGCCAGAGCCGGGCTGAAACCCCTATGGATGGTCCCCTTGCCACCTCGCCCTTTATCCTGTTGGCTATAAAGGCAGAAAACAGGCCTCCGAGTGCGGCCCCCATGCTCAGAAAAACCAGCCAGGCCATGAGAGGAGATCGACTCCCTGACAGGTACTTTGAGAAATATGCGTTGGCCTTTGTATGTTCGGGAGCCATTAGATCAATCCCTGCCGTTGCAACCCGGGCAAAGGTCGCTGAAGATCCAACACCTCTACCCATAGTATAAAAGGAAAACAGCATGACTAACCCAAGTAAGGTCCCGATGACATAAGGGTTGGCAAAACGTTGATTCATAATAAACCTCCTTTCCTGTTTGATTCCTTTTTCATCCCTTGGTTTTCTGAACTGCCAATCTTTTGAGCGCCTCTTCTGCCAGTTCTTTTACACAACGGTTGATTAGCTTTCGATCCTGATAAATGCTAAGCTCGGCGTCATCGTCAGTAAGGGCCTCAAGGGCCGTCCGTGCATCGCCTGCCTCAAGCAATCCCATGAGCCAGGCCGCTAATCCCCTTACAGTAGTATCCATCGATTGAAGGTAGGGTAAAAAATGGGAAATTTCATCCTGAACCAGGTATGGTCTCACCTGAGAGAGTCTTGAAACCCCCCAGAGGAGACCGCGTTGAAGCATTTCCAGTTCCAGATAGTTGCCGTCTTTTCGCGCATAGGATATGAGAATAGGAGCATACTCCCTGGCAAGGAGTTCATGACAGGCCAAAATCTCTCCCAAGGCCTCTGGGCTACCCCAACCTATACCTCCCGATTCGTCGTTAAGATTCCACATGAGCCGGCGCATGATTATCCTGGCCTGCTCCATCTCCTCATCGGCAAGTCTTGCCACAGAAGCGCCCATGGCCGTAACCGCCCGCCATTTTATCTGCTCATCAGCGCTGTAAAGGAAGGAAAAGAGTGAATTGATGACCTGGCGTGGAGGCATCTTGCACAATGCCTCCAGAGCAAAGTCAAGCTCCTCTGATCTCAGAAGTTCGAGGACCTTCTGTTTTAGGATGCGCCCCTTCAACCACCCCCCTCCCAGGTTATGCAGTCCTTGGGGCAGTAACTTATGGCCGTACGGATCTCTTCTTCAGGATATTGAGAAAGTTCTACTGCCTCAATGATCCCTGATTCCTCATTTATTCTAAAGACAGAGGGACATAACTCCACGCAGGATTCGCAATCAGAGCACTCTCTAATATCAATGACAGGGGTCTGTTCCATCTTTGACACGAAGTTCCATAACTTCCCCGCTGCAAACGGGATAAATAGGCACTTCAAACTTTAGGCATTTTAGGCACTTTCCCTTCGTCCTACTTAACCTTATGCGTCGCCCTCATGGTACGTGCAAGTTCCTGGATTTCACCTAAGGATTTGGTCATAGCGGCCCAGCCGTACCAGTATGCATAATCCGGGTTGGAGTGAAAAACACCCTGATAGGTTCGCATCCGGTACTTCATATACATTCTAAACAGTACCTGGTCTATGTATGAACCGCCTGTCTGCTTGAAGTAGAGAAAATCAGGATAGGCAAAGGAGTAGTGATCCGGTTTTTTGATGATTCCGTCTTTGTAAAGAGTGGCAACAGTTTCAATCCCATCGGCCATCAGTCGGTCTGCATTTTTCATAAGTTGATCCCCCATCTCCAACTGCTGGCGGGCGTACTGCTCTGCATGACATGCAGTGCATGTCTTGATCATCTTTTCCCTTTCCGTATTCCAGGCCTTTTCTGTCAGTCGGACCATGTCCCCGGCTTTTATTACTTCTAAGCGCGCGGTCGGTTTCCCGGTCTCAGGATTCAATACTCCCAAGGCCTTAAGTATGGTAACCCTGTCAGCGGCCCATTGCTTATCTTCAGGAAGGGGCAACCTGACCCCCAGGAACCCCCATGCTGTCCGGTTTTCGTGGGTGCCACCGGGAAGGTGGCATAACTGGCAGGTAGGCGCTGCAGCGCCTTCAGGTAAGTTGCCTGCCTGTTTGACGAAAAATCGAGTGCCATGCTTTGAGCTGCTCCACATCTCCCACTGTGGGTGGTCATAACCCATATGGCACTGCTGGCAGGCCCTCGGATCCTGGGCCTCTTTTTTGGAAAAGACGTGACGCGTATGGCACTCGTCACAGGAGTTGTTCTGATAGTGATAACCCTTATCCCTCTGGTCCTTTTTCTGTGCCTCACTCTTTACGCCCATATTATGACAGCCCCCGCAACCCTTGCCCCCCTCCATTAACACATCAGGCTCCATGTGGGTAATCGGCATGGCATTCAGTGTGTACCAGCCCAGATTGTGCTTGCCCTTGACAAACTGATCGAACTGATCTTCATGGCATTCGGCACAGACATGTTCATCCGGCAGCCGGGCCAGATTGGCATCTTTAGCTGTTTTATGTTTATCGCCATGGCAATCGGAACATGACACCTCTTCTCCGGAGTGTTTACTTGCTCTCCAGTCGGACACCAGGCCTGGCGAGACCTTCTCGTGGCAGGCGATGCACTCGTTCTCCTCAGCCTGTACGGGGCTGCCAAAGGCAAGAACCGCCGTCCATAGGAGGGCAATCAAAGCCGATATCATTCTCTTTGCAAACAAGATTTTCTCCTTTTCCTAACTCCTCCCCCTGGCAGGGATTGCCTTGATACTTGAGGGGCGATTATTCTGCCGGTAATGCGTCAGCAATCTTCTTCGCTAATTCACGACACGCATCCAGACTTTTGTCATCAGGCACGTACTGAATCCTCACGCCCGGATCAATAATATCGAATTTCATCTGTTCGAGCTCTTTGGTGACCAGCTTTGCAGCTTCACCACTCCAGCCGAATGAACCAAACGCTGCCCCTATCTTATTCAACGGTTTCAGCCCTTTCATGTATGTCAGAAAGTCACTGACCGTGGGGAAAATCCCGTTATTCAGAGTCGGGGACCCGATGATAATTGCGCCTGCGTCAAGGACCTCGGTCATGACATCACTGCGATGGCAATTCCTGAGATGCATCAGCCTGGCATCCACACCTTCCTCGCCAAGTGCGTTTATAATGGCCTCTCCCATGGCCTCAGTACTGTGCCACATGGTATCGTAAACGACCACTGCCTTTCTCTTTGGTTTCTGAGCGCTCCATTCCACATAGGCATTGATAATTTTTGACGGATCTTTCCGCCAGAAGATGCCGTGGTCTGGGCAGATCATATCGATGGGCAACCCCATCTCTGTAACCTTTTCCACTAATTTGAGTATAAGCGGCGCATAGAGTAGAAGGATATTGGCGAAGTATTTCTTTGCATGGGGCATGATGGCATCACCCACCTGGTCGTCAAATCTCTCAAGTCCCGCATAGTGCTGCCCGAATCCGTCGCTGGAAAAAAGGATCCTGTCCTCATTCGCGTAGGTAAACATGCTGTCGGGCCAGTGAACCATCCTGGTCTCTAAAAAGGTGAGGGTCCTCTTCCCTAAGCTCAATTCCCCGCCGTTTTCCACGGGCTGGTAATTCCATTTCTGAGGAAAATGCTTTGAAAGATTCTTCTGTCCCATCTTGGAGCAGTAAAGGGGTTTATCCTCGCCGATCTTGTGCATTACTCTCGGCAGGCCCCCGGAATGGTCCATCTCGGTGTGGTTGCTGATAACATAATCAATCTTCTTTGGGTCAACAATCTGGCTGATATTGTATAGCAATTCATCGGTAAATTCCTTCTTGGCCGTATCTATCAGGGTAATCTTTTCGTCCATGATAAGAAACGAATTATAGGTTGTCCCCTGGTACGTGGAATATCCGTGGAAATCCCTTACGTTCCAGTCAATTACTCCCAACCAGTAAATGCCTTCTTTAATCTCCATAGGTTTCATATCTTACTCCTTTCCAAACAGGTCTTTCGCTGCCCCGCAGATGGGACATGTCCAGTCATCTGCAACATCATCAAATGAGGTCCCTGGCTCTACGCCGTTATCCGGGTCGCCATCCTCCGGGTCGTACACATAACCACATACCGAACATACATACTTGTCCACAATTTTTCCTCCTTTTATATAGATTTTAAAATAATTATTTTTGGGGACGCAGATTTCCGCAGATAAAAACGGATAATCAAAAAATTAAAAATCAGAGATAATCTGCGTTGATCAGCGTCCTAATTCTTTTTTTAAGTAGTACAGCCTTTAGATTCCATTTTTTCTCTCACAGAGATCTTTAACCCTTTTCTCAATATCATCCCTGATCTCACGCATGAGAGAGATCGGTTTTCCTGCTGGATCTTCCAAATCCCATTCCTCATTCGGCACGTCAGGAAAAAGGGGGCATGCATCTCCACAGCCCATTGATATGATCAAGTCCGGTTTTCCATGGCTCGCGACGGCTGAAATGGTTTTGGGTTTACGAAAGGCCATATCAATATCCTTTTCACCCATGACTTCAATCATGAGCGGATTGATTTCCTCAGCAGGTGTACTGCCCGCGCTTACAGCTTCTATCCGGCCCCCGGCATGGCGCTGGGCAAAGGCGCTCGCCATCTGGCTGCGGCAGGCGTTTTCGGCGCAGACAAAAAGGATTTTCTTCCTGTCTAAAAAAGGGGCTACAAGGGTCCCGGCCCTTTTTTTTGCATCCTCAAGGGCCGTGGGATGCTTTGCTATATCTCCAGACCCTTCGATCTGTTTGAAATTTAGACTCCCATCAAAGCTCGCGCCAACCGCGTCAAAGAAATACTTTGCAGTGAGGTCGACACCTTCAAAGAGATTCTTTCCCTTTGTGGCGCCTACGGCTAATGATAAGCCTTGCCGCCACTCCCTGCCCGGGTCCGTTAACCCGAGCACATATCTCCTCGACCAGAGGGCCTGGGAACGGTCAATGAGGGCCTTAAGCTGAGCCGTAACCCCGTAAAAAAATACGGGTGTTGCCATCACGATAAGATCTGCATTGCGGAGTAAGGGATAAACCTCCTGCATATCATCGTCAATGGGACAGAAGCCCTTCTGTTCGCAAACCCCGCATTCCAGGCAGGGAGAAATATTTTTCTTGGCCACATCTATATATTCTGTTCGTGCCCCGAGTCTTTCGGCTTCCGTGAGAAATGTCGAGAGGAGGATGCTGGTATTTCCTTTTATACGGGGGCTTCCCTGTAATCCGAGGACAAACATTAGAGTATATTCCTTCCTTAATTGAGGAGCTTTACCAGTTTACCGGGTTAGTGGCGTGTTGAAGAAGGTAAGGGCTTTTTTCATTACTTAAACGATTTGAAGCCCTTTTTGGGTTTACATCGGCAGCGTGCACGTGATCTCCAGGAGAAAGGGCTGCAAGAATAAAGATCAGACAAAGCGTCAACCAAAGCCAGATGCTTCGATGTATCATTTTTCGTGCCCTTCGTGATCTTCGTGGTAAAATCTCTCTTTGGCTCTCGCCGAGCCGTAGGCCGGTTTGCCTGGGTCAGGGAAAAGACTTTTCCGGAGGCCTTCTCTCCGGCACATATTCATGAGGTATCTTTTCCTCATTCCACTCTCTTGAGACATAGAAATTGCAATAACAGCTCCCGTACTCCTTCACATCCTCTTCCCTGTAAACGCATGGACAGAGGATATCCTGATCCTTTTTGCTATCTCCCGATGCCAGTCTGCACGGACAGGACATATAGCCATAGCGTTCTCTGTTAACGATGAGGGCCTCAAGGAGTTCAATCACCCTCTCTTTGTCGCTGTTAAAGTAATAGCCCTTGGGCTCTTGAACTTTCTTTAACGTCTCGTATAGTTTTTCTGCCGCGTTCATAATCCAAGGGCCTCCCTTATTTCGTGTTCTTTATATCCCACGATAACCTTATCTCCAATGATGATTGTGGGAAAAGAGCAGTTGGGATTCCATTTCTTGATGTCTTCAAGGATGGTGGCCCTTTCCTCTCCCTGGAGTATGTCTACGTCTTCAAATTCGTACTTCACATTACATTCATCCAAGAACCTTTTGGTGGCCTTACAATGGCCGCAGGTACTGAGTGTGTATATTTGTACTCTCCCTTGCATCCCCATCCCCCTATTTTTTGTGGAAGCAGACTAATCCCCCTGTTCTGCCATATAGTCATCATATAATGTTTCAAGGGCAAGTTTATGTTTGGCCTCTTCCTGGGCCAGCATCTTAAATACCTTTATCAGTTCTTCTCCGTCCGCGTTTTTTTCAAGATCATTATAAAAGGCCAGGGCCTTTTCTTCCCGCTTCATCGCAAGTCTCAGGACGTCCGGATAAGACATCTCTTTTTCGTATGCCATGTCCACGAGATAGTCGCTGCGTTTAATGTCAGTAATCCATTCAAACTTATAGTCAGACACCACTTTTTCCCCTTTGAGGAATCCTTCTAAAAGGGCCGCATGTTTCTGCTCCTCTTTTGCAAAACCCTCAAATGTCTCTTTGGCCCAGGCATACTGCGTGAGCAGGCTGGCTTCCTCATAAAAGTCGACCGCTTCCTTTTCTTTGTCTATGGCAAAACGCATAATCACTTCAAACGTATCAAAGCTCATGATTTCCTCCTTTTTAGTTAGGACACTCGTTGGTTACATTACATCCTTGTCACTCTCTTCTATCGCCCTGTCTATTTCCGCCTTCAGTTGAGGCGGCAGACCAGGGATATCAACGTTTAAAAAACCACGAACAATGGTGGAGGTGGCTTCATCTTCGGTGAGTCCGCGGGACATCAGATAGGCAATCTCTTCCTGGGCAATCTTTCCCACCGCAGCCTCATGGGACATCTCAACGCCGTCAACATGCGCCTCTAATTCGGGTATGGCATGGATAAGCCCGCCATTGAGAAGAAGGCCCCGACACTCCAAATGGGCCTTAATATCCGGCACCTCCCCGATCAGATGGCCCCTGGCAATAATGTCTCCACCGTTACTGATGGTTCTGGTTACAATTTCAGCCCTATTGCCCGGGTGTTTCAGAAATATCCTTCCGCCAAGATCATATTCAGAACCGGGGCTTCCCACAATGATACTGTAAAACCTGGCCACCGCATCCTTACCAATCAAATGGGTTGTTGGATACATCTGCAAAGAGCGGACCGGTTTCATGCAGATATAATTGTTTAAAAAAAGACCGCCCTCCTCCACCTGTGCCACCGAACGCGGACGCACCATCATATCCTCGGCCCAATTATGGATCATGGTAAAGGTCAATTTGGCGTTTTTCTTTACATAAAATTCTGAGATCCCCACATGAACGCCTCTTTTCAGATGGGGTGATGTGGCGCACCCGGTTATGATATGAAGCTCTGAATCTTCTTCCGCAATGATGATGTTATGAACATTCTGCTGTATCCCATCCTTGTCCAAGTAAAGGCAGGCCTGAATAGGATAGACGGATTTACTCCCCGGAAGAGAGCGGATAACATAGCCGTCATGCAACCCAAGTTCTGCGGCAGCAGTATACTTGTCCGCATCCACGGCCGCTAATTTCCAGTAATAATCCCTGACCCAGTCATGGTGCTCCAGGGCCTTCCGAATGGGAATAACTTCAATCCCATCCTGCGGTGAATGACAATGAATCACCTCTGTATCTTTCTGAAAATAGGTGCCGCCCCTCTCCTTCTTGGTTACATCCAGCCCGGCCATGATAAGCTGCTTCTGCTCTTCTCCCGGTATGGCGCAAAGATCTTCATCAGCCATATAAGAGTGAGGCACCGGCGCGTCATCAAATTCGTGAAGATTAACGTCCGGACCGATCGCGCCCTTCTTCTCTATTGCCTTCTTCGCACGCTCCCTTAATTGATCGTCGATATGCATCTGACACACTCCTCATATCCGGACTCACCCACGCAGTTCAATATTTCATGGGGGTTACTGACACAGCTTAACATGCCATCATAGAGGACCTGACCCTTGTCAGCAGCCACATAGTCCAGGATAAATCCTGTATGTGTGATGATCAGCCCCATTTTTGTCCTGTCACGTTTTGCCTGCATCTTCGGTTTTGTCTCAGCATCGAGAAAGCCTTTCTGCAACAGAGAGGCAATGGTCTTACCCACAAGAGAGATGTTCTCCATATCAACCCCTGATTCGGGCTCGTCAAAAAGCATCAGATCAGGGTCCTGCGCCAATAACTGAAGCAGTTCAGAACGTTTTATTTCGCCACCCGAAAACCCGGCATTCACGTCCCTGTCTAAAAACCCTTCAAAATTGACCTTTTTTGCCAGAGTCTCTTCATCTACCGCGTCCCTTGCGCACAACTGGACCATCTGCCGGGTCTTCAGACCGTTTATGGTGGGTGGACGCTGGAAAGACATGCCGATACCCAACTGAGCCCGTTCGTCTATTGGCAGATCTGTTATATCTTCCCCTTTAAATATTATCTTCCCCGCCGTTATTTTGTATTGAGGGTATCCCATAATTGTCATTAAAAGGGAGGTCTTCCCTGATCCGTTCGGACCGAAAAGAATGTGGGTCTCACCTGGATGGATCTCAAGATCGATATGTTT
Source organism: Deltaproteobacteria bacterium (assembly GCA_029932035.1). Taxonomy (GTDB): domain Bacteria; phylum Desulfobacterota; class DSM-4660; order Desulfatiglandales; family Desulfatiglandaceae; genus Desulfacyla. The sequence continues at coordinate 9,811 of JAOZQV010000045.1, forward strand.
CAAGATCTCCTTGTCGCCGAGCTTCACCTGCAGGTCCTCGATTTGCAGCATCTTTCCTCTCCTTATTTAGCCATGAATTCCGTTACCCAGAAATCATGTAGATTGCAGAAACTGGTGGCATAAAACCGGGATCCATGGTTGGACGGAAGTTCATAGGTAGAAACTGCCTCTTTATCAGAAGGGTAGAAGGTCTTCGACCCGAGGACCTTGCCATCTGCCGATACTAAGGTGTGACGGACAATATAGTGTCTCTCAGACATGGGGTGCTTGGTGGTGAGAGTCACTTTTTTCCCCTCTACCTTGACCTCAGGGGCATGCGACCCGACCTTTTTGGCCCACTTACCGGGGCTGTCCTTTGTGTATACTACACCTGAAGGGAAGCCCCCTTGTGAAGCAAAGGCGGTTGCCGACTTGGCTACAACCATCCCGGCAGTTAGGAAAATCGATTTTTTCAAAAAATCTCTTCTGTCGTTCATGATAACTCTCCCTTGTGCTCCCCAGATTTTCGTTTTTCTTTATGAGGTTTTGGGTATCTTTCATTCGTCAAGTTACACTTTCTCATAAAAGACAATAAAAGGCTTACGCCTAAACTCCCTGGGCTAAAACTTTTGGAGTTAATCCGTAAGGATTTTATCGCAAAAAAGTGTAAACTTGTGAATGAAGGATGCCAAAAACACTTACTATTCCTTCTCAAACAGCTCTTTCTCCGCCCCACAAACCGGACAGGTCCAATCGTCGGGGACATTCTCGAATGATGTCCCCGTCTCTACACCGTTATCCGGGTCTCCATCCTCAGGGTCGTATACATAACCACATACCGAACATACATACTTATCCATATTTTTTTCCTCCTAAGCTCCAGCATCCAGGGTACACTGGGTAAAATCGATCTCTTTACCACACCCGGAACAGGTGTGTGCCTTATTAAACTCGTCTGAAAAAATCTCTTTCTCCTGTCCGCAATTGGGGCATTTACACGTGAATACCTTCAGGTCTTTAAACTGTTCCCATCCTGGGCAATGTTGTGGTGTAGTCATGATTGACCTCCTTTCGCCATACTGGCATTTAAGATGTACTCAGCTTTTTGCCTATTTCGCGGCCATAGCCCTGGGCCATCTCTGTACCGCCCCCCAAAAGGGCAGACTTGAGCCTTAGCGGCCCACTGACCATATCCATCTTGAGGATATGTTCCATGGTGTCAAAGATACGACCAGGCGCCTCTCCGCTCCATCCAAATGCGCCGAATGAACCACCAGCCTTCCCCTCAAGATTGGCCTTTTCAGCTAAGAAGAGCATGGTTTTCATCGCCTGCATCATCTCGCCGTGATATGTGGGAGATCCAAACAGATAACCGTCATATCCATCGAGATCCGCCTCCTTCTTAATTCCGGTGACATTGGCAACGTCTGCCTCGCCACCTTCAATCCGGATACCTTCCGCGATCAATTCGCCGATCTTCTTTGTTCCACCGGCCCTTGTACAGTATACAACTAATGCTTTTCCCATAATCAATCCCCTTTGATTTATTATTTATCCTCTTCCATTATACCCTTATGTTTGGTACCGCAGAGGGGACATAAAATATCTATCTCCTTTTCATCCCCGATAAACTTTTCGCGCAGCGTTTCAGGACTCAGGTGGCTTACCGTGCCACAGGCACAATGGGGACATTCGGCCCTTACACTATATTTTTTATCTGACATGATTAACCTCCATTATTGAATTAAAGCCTCGGATCTTGTCCGGTCTGGCCACAATCCGGGATGTAGCAGGCTACATCGACAAATTCACATTTTTTCTTGCACGATGGACATTCCTCCGGTGGCGTATCCGCCTTAAGGGCAAAGCCGCACTCCTTGCATTTCCACTCTCCCATAATCCAATCTCCTTTCTGTTTCCTTGCCCTTCAGCAAGGGAAGTAAATACCCTCTGGCCGAGTTTCCGATCTCAGTTGTTTTAGCCTTTCCACAGGCCATGAAGGGTGCAATACTCTCTCGCCGTGACCTGGTTGGCCTGGATGTTGAAAGTTGCTTCAGGCGCTTCTCCCGGGTTCAGGAACTGGCGGTAAGCCTTTCCGTCGGCGATGATCTCCACCCACTGGATATAATGCTTCTCCTCCATGGGATGGGCAACATCCCCCACCTTCACCTTGAAGCCGTCCGCGGTCTTTTCTACTACCGGGACATGCTTCTCTTTAGCCGCATCCACGGTGTTTTCCTTTTGCAAAACCATGGGCTGACCGCAGCATGCCAGTTCACCTTTAGCCCCGAACAACACCTCAACAATGTTGCCACACACTTCACACTTATAAACTTCCAGTCTTTCTGCCATTTTTTGTCCTCCTTGATTAAAATTATAGGACGCTGATTTTCGCAGATATACGCAGATAATTATTTTAAGCTGGTTTTAAACCTTTAAGATCCGCGTTTATCTGCGTCCCAATTTAATAGTTTTTCCCTAACAATTCAAAGTACGCCTGAGGATGAGCACAGGCAGGACATGCATCCGGGGCCTGTTTTCCCGTGTAGATGTAACCGCAGTTCCTGCAGCGCCATACTACCTCGGTGTCCCTTTTAAATACACGGTCCGCTTCAATATTGGCCGCAAGATCATTATACCGCTTTTCATGCTGCTTTTCGGCCACAGCGATTGCTTCGAAAACAGCGGCTATAGCGTCAAACCTTTCCTTTCTGGCCGTTTCAGCAAAGCCGGGATACATCTCCGTATGTTCATAGTTCTCGCCGGCCGCAGATGCCTTAAGATTATCCACGGTTTTTCCGATCACGCCGGCAGGAAAAGCCGCTGTGACCTCCACCTCGCCGCCCTCCAAGAATTTGAAAAGCCTCTTCGCATGTTCCTTTTCCTGGTTTGCCGTTTCCTCAAAGATGGCCGAGATCTGAACAAAACCCTCCTTTTTGGCCTGGCTGGCAAAATAGGTGTATCGGTTTCGCGCCTGGGATTCCCCTGCAAAGGCGGTCAATAAATTCTTCTCTGTTTGGCTACCCTTTAACTCCATAAAATCATACCTCCTTTCAACAAAATCTCTAATCGGCCGGTACAGAAAACCTTTTTTCCCGAAAGTGCACCTTGGCCCTCTGACACCTTGGACAGGTGAGCTGATCCCGAAGCGCCTCAAAAGGGGTGCCTGGCTCACAACCGATCTCCCTGCATCCTTTTTCAGGCTCATAGCTGTATCCACACGGGCATTGGTACAGATGCACCTTTTTCCATTGATTAGCAGCCATTACTTTAACTCTCCTCTGCCGATATGGATCCGGGTCCTACAAGGGGACGGAACGCTTTTTTGCTCGCCCCGCAGACCGGGCATTTCCAGTCGTCCGGAAGATCCCCAAACAAGGTCCCTTTCGGGATTTTGCCCTTCCGGTCACCCTTATCCGGGTTGTATATATATCCGCAGTTGGTTGTCTGGCATTGGTACATTTCTTCGGGCTCTGCCATTTTTATTCTCCTTCTTCGCTTCAGACGTTCTTTGTTCAGGATTTCCTTATCAATTAGTGAACTTTTCACAAACAGCCTTTCCATAATCCTGGCCTGCACGCAAACCATCATCCGTACCCACAACAGCCTCTTTCAAATTCAGAGCGCCCAAGTCAACCATATCCATTTTAAACACGAATTGCATGGTATCAAAAATCATTGGGGCAGATTCCCCGCTATGGGTGTGGGAACCAAAAGCTCCCCCCATCTTCCCCACAAGATTGGCCTGCTCTGCTAAGAAGAGAAATGTCTTCATCCCGGCGATCATATCCCTGTGATATGTGGGGCATCCGAACACATATCCGTCATATCCTGCCAGTTCTTCAGGGCTCTTTATGTCGGAGGTTTTCTTTAGCTCAGCCTCGTTACCGCTAATCCTAATTCCTTCGGCAATAGATTCAGCTATCTTCTCTGTTTTTCCTGTTCTGCTCACATACGCAATCAGTACTTTTTTCATCGCTTTTCCTCCATTTTTTTATTATTATACGCCCCCCTCTCACGGCAAGTCAACATTAGAGAGGGGGCAGGCACCATTCGCCAAAACACCTAAATTTAATGCCCGAACGAAAACTCATACTCAACCCCATTTGTTCCCTCGGGAAGGGTTCAGATATCTTCATTAATAGCAGGTTCTGTGCCAAAACATTGCTCTCAGGGGCTATGCAATAAAATATCCCTAAAATCATAGAGTTAAGCCATTCGAAACTGTCAGATCAAATCATGGCTCGCAATTAGGAGGGCAAAACATGATACATTAATGTCTCAGTGATAGCAAAACTGGCTAACCCGCTGATATTATGATATTTTAAAGGGATACGGAAAAGGCTCTAACAGTTCCACTCAAACCATTAAAAGCTGTTTAAAACCGCCACAGGAAAAGGAACATTGGGAGTAAATCGAGAAATGGTTTTAATATTAACATGTTACCTGAAAGATAAAACAAAGGGGCTGTACAATGTGGTAAAAAAGCAGGCCCAACAAAAGTGTCTCACATTGAATTATGAGACAGGACTGTATCATGAGACGTTTGGTAAGAAGGACATTTTTCATTTACCAATTTGCACTTCTTTTAAAAAGGCATCTGTTTTTCGTTTGATTCAGGATGCCGAAACTTGAAATTAGATAAGGGTTGTACATTCTGCTGTTTTTCCCAGTTTCGATCCCGTGTGTCGTGGAATTGAATTTCCCTGCCAAAATACAAGATCAGTCCCGCGTGTCGCGGGATAAACTACTTTTTAGCCTTGATGAAAGATGCCTTTCGGTGCTATCATGGATCTTTACTTC
>JAOZQV010000046.1 GCA_029932035.1 Deltaproteobacteria bacterium
ACATTTCCCTTGAAAAAAAGGAAAGGAGAGTAATATGGCAATAGAAAAAGAGCAATTGTCAGCGGCAGAAAGTCTGCGAAAGACCAGGACCTTTGGCAAGGTCCGGTGCCACAATCCCAGTTGCATGGAAAGGATCCAGCCTGCTGCCGGGGCTAAACATGTCAAATGCCCCACCTGCGGGATGGAGTATCGTTTGTTCTGGGTCAATTCGAGACTTCCCAGGATACGGGGGCCGGTATGGGACGTAAACAGAAAAATAGCTCAGGAAAAGATGGCCAGATTGGAAGAGGCCTCATCCAAGAAGGATGGAAAGAAGGGGGGTAAATAATATGGCATTAAACAGAAAGATAGCATATATCGATCTCTCAACAGGAGACATTGAGATCAAACCGATCCCGCTTGAGGTGCGAAAAAAGTTTTTGGGCGGAAGAGGTCTGGATGCGTATTTATTGTTAAATCATACGGAGAAAGGGTGTGACCCTCTGGGACCTGGAAATGCCCTTATCATAAGCGCCGGTATTCTGACAGCCACATGTGCGTCGGCAACTGCCAGGGCTCATTTCATGGCAAAGTCACCCCTCACCAACCTGTTGGGAAGTGCAAACATGGGCGGTTTCTTTGCACCTGAATTGGCTTGGGCCGGGTTTCATCACCTCGTCATAAAGGGTAAGGCAGAGAAACCTGTTTACATCTGGATCCACAACGGCGAAATCGAGATCCGTGATGCAGGGCAGATCTGGGGCAAGACCACTACTGATACACAGTGGGCCATCAGAGATGAACTCGGTGATGAAGATATCAAATCCGCGGTCATCGGTCCTGCGGGCGAAAACCTTGTAACCTTTGCCAATATAATGACCGGCATAAAAAACTCGGCCGGCAGAACCGGTATGGGATGTGTGATGGGATCTAAAAACCTCAAGGCTGTGGCCGTCAGGGGCACCATGGATATAGAAATCGCCCATCCGGTTGAAGCGCTCGAGTATAATAAACAATTCATCGATCAGATCACCAGCGCCAAGGTAAATCAGACCCAGGGCACCTTGGGAACACCATTTATCTGGGGCGCAACCAACTCCTGGGGCGGCGTGAGGACCAGGAATTTCCAATACAACCAGTGCGAAGATGCCGATGATATAGAACCCGAACGGATTGACGAAGTCTGCGAGGAGACCATGGGGCCATACCATATGACCGGGTGCTTTGCATGCCAGGTCCATTGCCGCGCCCAGTACAAGGTCCCCTCAGGACCCCTTGCGGGGAAATATGATGAGGGGCCGGAATACACCTCTCTCGGAGCCTTTGGAGGAGAGCCCGACTGTAAAAACGCTGAAACCGTTTTTGCAGGAAACCATCTCGTTGACCAGTACGGTGTGGATAATCTGGAGATCGGGAGCATGATATCATGGGCCATGGAACTCTACGAACTCGGCATCCTTACTAATAAGGACACGGACGGACTCGATCTCAAGTTTGGAAATGATGAAGCGCTTTTAGAAATGGTCGAGCGCATCTGCTTCCGAAAGGGCTGGTTGGGTGACACACTCGCCGACGGAGGACTCCCTGCGGCCGAGAAGATAGGCAAGAACTCTTTTGACTATCTCATCCAGGTCAAGGGGATGAATAATCTCCATTCTGATGAGAGAGGCACCCCGGCCCTGGCGCTTAATATCGCCACTGCCTCAAGGGGGTCTGACCATCTGAGGAGCCGGCCCGCCATCGACCTGTACCATCTACCGGAGAAGGTTCTCAGGAAGATCTATAGCAACCCGATACCCTACGACGGGCCCCTAAGCTCGGAACATACAGACTATGAGGGGAAGGCGTGGGAGGTCTACTGGCAGGAAAATTGCTACATGGCGGTTGATTGCCTTGGCATTTGCAAGTACCACACAGTGTTTCTCGGGGCCACCCTTCCCAATTTTGAGGATTGGCCAAAGGTGCTCTATTACAACACCGGATTGGAAATGAGCCCTGAAGAAATCTGGGACATAGCGGAGAGATGCAATAATTTAGAAAGGCTATTCAACCTGAGGGAAGGACTGAAAAGAGATGACCTCAAGAAGGGGGATACCTTAAACCATCGCTATTTTGATGAACCGTGCAGACGAGGGGCCCCTGATATTATCGGTATGTCCATAGATCGGAAAAAGTTCAATAAAATGCTTGATGAGTTTTATGAGCACCACAACTGGGATAAAAACGGCGTTCCTACACCAAAGACATTAAAGAGGCTCGGATTGGATCAAGAGCCGTCCCATCTGGTCTAACCAGCAGATTGCATTGATGGCGCGGATTTATAACCGGCTGCGTTTAACTTGTGAAAATCCCATGAAAGATTCCCTCACTAAGCTGGGGGACAATTTCATTTCGAGAGGAGGAGATCAATGGAGAAAGTCCTGATGATAAATTATCAGAAATGTACCGGCTGCAGGCTGTGTGAGCTTGTATGTTCGGTAATGCACGATGGGGTTTCCAACCCCGCACGAAGTAGAATCAAAGTCATGAAATGGGAAGCTGAAGGCCTGTATGTACCCATGTCATGCCAGCAGTGTGAGGATGCCCCCTGTATGAATGTCTGTCCTGTGAAGGCGATTTCCCGTGATGAGGATCTCGGTTTTCTGACAGTGGATTATGACATTTGCATCGGCTGCCGTTCATGCGTAGCGGTATGTCCTTTTGGCGCCATGAACTACAACATCATCGACAAAAAGGTGTTCAAGTGCGATCTCTGCGGGGGTGATCCCCAGTGTGTGCGGTTCTGTGAGGTAAAGGCCATCGAATATGTTGATGCGGATCGTGTGAGCAACTACAAAAAGAAAGATGCCGCAGAGAGGCTTTCTGCTGCACAAAAAGAGGGGGCGGCTTTGCAGGCTGCCATGTAAATAAGAGTGGGTGGTTCCAGGTTCAGGGTTCCAGGTTCAAAGGTTATAGTGTTGGGTGAAACATAGCATTTGCACCTATCAACGTGTTTTCCTTTTGTTGTTAGCCGGTTGAGGGGTTTCAACCCGGAACTTTGACCCATGCCCGCAATGCTTCGCAACGCGAGGCAGGCGGGTCTGAACCTGTGAACCCCGGCAGTTAAGTTTGAAAAAATGTTATCACCTTATTACATAGTTTTCAGTCACAGAAAACAGAAAATCTTTGCGCCTTTGCGTCTTTGCGTGAGACATTTTGAGAGATAACAGTGGAAATAGATAAAATCGAATTGCTTTCAGTTGGCGTAGATGTGGGAAGTTCAACAAGTCATCTGGCCTTTTCAAATCTTATATTGGAAAGAGATCCGGACTCCCCTTCCCGTCGTTTTAATATTGAGAAGAGAAATATAATTTATGAGGGGAGAATTATTAATACGCCTCTAATGGATGACGACACAATTGATATGGACAGGTTGTCTGACTTTTTAAGGGAAGAGTATCAACACGCGGGAATGCATCGTGTAGACATTCAGAGTGGCGCGGTTATTATAACCGGAGAAACGGCCAAGAAAAAAAATGCGAAGCAGCTCGTAGAATTCCTGTCCAATGGTGCAGGGGATTTTGTGGCTGCAACGGCAGGGGCAAATTTTGAAAGCTTTCTTACGGCATTGGGCTCAGGGGCGACAGCGAGATCAAAGGAATATCACAAAACCATACTCTCCTGTGACATTGGCGGAGGGACATCCAATATCGCCATATCAAAAAATGGTGAAATCCTCTCCACAAGCTGTGTATCCATAGGTGGCAGATTACTTGCCGCAAATTCTGAGGGAAAGATTTGGAGAATTGATGAACCTGCATTGAAGGTTATGAAACATCTTGGATTGAATTACAAGATTGGGGATCAGATCCCAAAGGAGGATATTGAAAGGATCGCAGCAAAGTTTGCCGAAGTACTCATTGAAGTGATTACCGGACCTGCAACCTCCTCTTTGGCCAAACAGCTGATGCTGACGGATGATCTGAGTTTTTCGGGCAAGATAGACGAATATTCATTTTCAGGGGGTGTCGCGGAGCTGATATATGGCGGCAATGGGAGTTACAACGATCTGGGGCCGATGCTGGCCGATAAGATAAATTCCCTGACGCCCAAATTGACCTCTCCGGTCATAGAGCCCAAAAACAAGATCAGAGCGACTGTCATTGGCGCAGGCGCCTACTCCTTATCCATTTCCGGTTCCTCCGGATTTATGGATAATCAGATTTCATTTCCCCTGAAAAATGTGTCCGTTATCAGGGTGGATGTTGACCAATCGCAGCTCAGTGTTGAGCACGTTATTGCAGAGACAAAGGCCTCATTTCAAAGATTTGACTTAAACGAAGGCGAAGAAATTGTTGCTCTATATTTCAAAGATCCGGTCAGGGCCTATTATCCCGATTTAGAGCAGTTTGCAAAATCCATTGAAGCGGCCCTTCCCAACTCCATCAACAATAACATACCGATTATATTGATCTTTGAAAAGGATATCGCGTGCAGTGTGGGAAACGTTATCCGCCGCGAAACCAATTTGAAAAAGAATCTGCTCTCATTGGATGAACTCATTCTGAGAGAGGGAGACTGGATCGATATCGGTGAACCTCTTATCCACGGTCAGGTTTTTCCCGTTACCGTGAAATCTCTTGTCTTCAACAGAAATTAGGGATACGCGCAAACTACCTCAAATAAGTTCTTGCACCCACATATCTCGTAGCGTAATACCTGTCTGAAAGCGAATTTACCCGTATGGTCTTTCCCTTTCCAGGCGCATGGACAAAACGATTATTATCCGAATAAACTCCAACATGAGAGACTCTTCTCCCTCCAGAGGTTGCAAAGAAGACCAGATCTCCCCTTTCCAATTTAGAGCGACCTACCGGATTGCCCGCCCTGTATTGCTGCCTCGATGAACGTGGAAGTTTGAGACCGTTCAAACGATAAACGACCATAGCCAGTCCGCTGCAGTCAAAGCCATCATCTGCTGAAGAGCCGCCCCACCGATAGGGTAGACCTATAAAACTCTTCGCTGTTTCAACAATCTTGTTTCTGAGATGCCCACCCCCATACACTCTCTCCTTTGCCAACGCATAGTCATCAGGAGAGACAATGTAATACTTGTGGATAATTCCAGAGGTATGCAGACGATCTGCCTCAGAACGCGCTGCCTTTTCCGAAGGGAAATCACCGAACCGTACCTTAAAGATTCCTGTTTTGTGACGGAAATAATAGGCATTCAACCCTCGACGTTCCAGAGACTCGGCTAATAATATGGCGTTATCAAGATTCGAAAAGGCGCCTGCCTGAATGGAGTAACCCATTCGCGGCAGTTCCCTCTTTGGCGACGTCGCCTCCGGCCTCTCCTTTGGCGCCACGTGTGGCGCTGGAGGAACGCTAATGTTTTCCCCTGCGCAACCCCCTAACAGTAGTAAAATCGCAAAGACCCCAGGATTGACGATTGACGAAACGCTACGAAATTTCCGACCAATCGGGAACAATTGATTGGGGACACTTCGCTTTCTTATGAGCAATAAACTCATAAAGCCCAGGAAAGAGACGGCTCTGCCGGATTTGTTGAAAAGCCCCATAACGGTTACCATATTTCTTCAACAATCGAATATCGAACAATCGAGTCCCGAATTACGAATTCTATAATCCTGACGGCAAAATCAATGAGACGATCCTCCATGTTAGATTCTTTGTTTTCCTTCGTCACTCGTCATTCCTTGATCGTTATTCGATTGCTATCACACAGGCAACTTCGGCCCTTCAATTTTGTCCTTGTCTTTAACCCGGAACCTTGTCGAAGATCCCGTTTTTAAGCGGGGAACCCCTGTCCGCAATGCTTCGCAACGCGAGGCAGGCGGGCCTGGTCCTTTGAACCTGTGAACGCCTGCTAAAGCTTCAAGTCCTTAAGTCCGGTTTTCTCAGATAGATATTCATCAAACCCCTCATCATCAAGACTGGCACGATTTTCTAGGAACTCTTCACTGAAAAGACCTGCATGGTATACTGCCTTAGGGGAATCTGAAAGCACGGCCTCCACGATAATATTAGCAATCAGTTCAGGCCCGGGCACGGTAACACCCGCAAACATGCTGCCGACCGCTTTCCCGGATGTTTCATATACAGACTTATAATCAGGATCGGTCCTGGCTAAAAGATCCCCGGTCATACTGTTTCCCACATCGTTGAACTCAGTTGCAATAAAGCCGGGGCGTATGGCCACCACCCTGATGCCAAAGGGGCGAATCTCTATACGAAGGGCATCGGTAATAGCCTCTACGGCATGCTTTGTTGCCGCATATGGACCACTTCCGGGAAATGCGAATTTTCCAGCCATTGAGCTGACGTTCACAATGGTCCCCTCTCTCATTTTGCGCATACCCGGCAGACAGGCCTGGGTAACCCGCATGAGTGCAAATACATTGACCTGGAACATTCTTTTAGCTGCCTCTATGGACACATCCTCGAGAGCACCCCTTAAACTGTACCCGGCGTTGTTTATGAGCACAGAGACAGGTTCTGAGAATCCTGCGACATGCTGGCAGAATTTTTCAAGGTCATCAGGATCAGAGAAATCCACATCTATGGGCGTGATCCCCTCGACCTGACCAGCCAATTCTACAAGCCGGTCCATGCGTCGTGCGGCTGCCATGACCTTAAATCCCTTCGCCGCCAACATAATGGCTGTTTCTCTTCCTATCCCGCTGCTTGCCCCTGTCACCAATGCTACTTGTCCAGCTTTTTCCATTGTTCTCTTCCCTCCTATTCTCTGTTTAGATTTTGGATTTTAGTCCCGCAGGGCGGGATTGATTCTCCTGGATTCCCGCGTTCGCGGGAATGACGAAATTGGGAGTTTTCTGATACAAATTAGTTTCATATAAAATAACATCGCGAAGCGATACCACAAATATTCAATTTTCATTATTCAATATTCAATCAAGAAGGTATCCAGCTCAACTCTTCCCGTCCCCCATGCCTTGCGCCACTGGCAGCCTGATACTGAATTTCGACCCCTTGTTCAACTCGCTATCCACACTGACCTCGCCCCCGTGCGCATGCACAATCGCCCGGACAAAGCTCAGGCCAAGACCAAGCCCCCGTCTTGAACGACTATGATCCCCCCTGTAGAGACGGTCCCAGATCTTTTTGATCTCATTGGATGGGATTCCCATTCCCTGATCAGAGACCGAGATTAATGCGTAACCTTCTTCTTTCCGGACGGATATCTTGATCTCCTGGCCCTGATCGCTGTACTTGAGGGCATTGTCAAGGAGGTTGGCAACGACCTGTTGAAAACGGGTTCGATCGGCATTAATCAGCAACTCCCCAGGGAGCTCTTTATTCACACTGATCTCCTTCTCTTCCGCCACCACCTCATACAAATCAACAACAGAATTAATTACCTCCGGGACCGACACCTCCGTCATCTCCAATCTCATGACCCCGGTTTCCGCCTCAGCCACATCCATCAGGGCGTTAAGCATGGTCAGCACCCGCTCGGATTCCTCCATGCAGTCGGCTAAGGCTTCCCTGCACGCCTTCGGATCCCCGGGTCCCTGAAGGGCAAACTCAGCAACACCTCGCAGGCGTGTCATGGGGGTCCGCAGGTCATGAGCAACATTATCTAATGAATTGTGCATGGCCTGAATCACCAAATCATTGCTGTCTAACATCTCGTTAAAAAGGCCCACCAGTTCATGCATCTCCCCCCGTTCCCTTCGCACGGGGACACGCAGGCTCATTTTACCTGTTTTCAGGATATCTTTCACGGTCTGAATAAGATGACGAATCGGCCTGATCGCGCGGAACGTCAGCAGACCGCCGCCGATAATGCCGAGCAGAAGGATCGGCACACTGAATATTAAAAAAACGGTCCTGAAGAAGGAAAGTAATGCCTGGCTCTGGGTAGAGCTTTTACCGACCTGAAGTTCAAGCCCTCCGGGCAGATGTGCCACGCCAATGGTCCAGGCGTCTTTCTCGGCCTGGCCCTTTATGGAAAGCCACAAATCCTTCTCAGTGCGCCGAATTGACCTCAGTTTATCGTAACTAAACCCTTTAAATCCCTCAGGGATACTGACAAACAAAACCTGGTTCATCGGACCCACAATGCGGACAAAAAAGATATCGCGGGCAGTATCGGTCTGCTCATCAAAACGGGCCTTGAGGGCCCGAAGCCCTCCTTCCTCGTACCATGCCCGGTACTCCTGGATACGGTCCCGGACAATTTCCCGCTCCCTCTGTTCAATCAGATTATCTACAAGATAGTAGGCTACCACAAACAGACCCCCTGAACTGACAACAAAAAAAAGGGCGTACAAAACGCTCAGTTGCAGACTGAAGGTTAACCCGACTTTACTGCTCTTCTTTGAGGACATATCCCATTCCGCGGACAGTATGGATCATCTTTCGGTCAAAATCTCTATCGACTTTGTTGCGCAGCCTGCAGACCAGGACGTCCACCACATTGGTCTGGGGGTCAAAGCTGTAATCGTACACATGCTCCAAGATGGACGTCTTGGACACAATACGACCTTTGTTTCTAATAAGGTACTCCAACAGGGCAAACTCACGGGATGGGAGGCTGATGTCCTCGTCACCACGTTTGGCTTGACGGGCCAGGAGATCTATGGTCAGGCTTCCTGCCCTGAGGGTAGAGGGTTCCGATTCCCGGGTCGATCTTCTTATCAGGGCATGGATCCGGGCTAATAGTTCGGAAAATGAAAAGGGCTTTGTCATATAGTCGTCACCCCCGCTTTGGAGGCCCTTGACGCGGTCATCCACAGAGCGCTTTGCGCTGAGTATGATAACCGGGGTCGTAATCCTTTTCGTGCGAAGCCGTTCAATTAGAGAAATCCCATCTAACCCTGGAAGCATGATATCAACCACTGCCGCGTCATAGGGCTCGGTCTCTCCGAGATACAGACCGTCAACACCGTCATTGGCCACGTCGACTGCAAAGCCTGCCTCTTTCAGCCCCTTTGAAATAAAAGAGGCAATCTTCCTGTCATCTTCAACAACTAATATCCTCATCTTCACTCCGTTCATTCCGTGCTAAAGTCAGGGTTAATCCAAAACCTCCCTTATTCCTATCGATAGCTGTTGGATATTGAAAGGCTTCTGAAATCAACCGGGACAGGGGCCTTAATACCTTCTTCACCCTGAAAAGCGCCATGATAAAGGCCAGAATAAGGGCCAGTCCAATCCCAATCCAGAAGATGTTTCTCACTCTATTTACCGGCGCAAATGCATGATCGGCCGTTTGAATAACCACCACAGGCCAGCCGGTTTGGGGAACAAGAGCAACACTTAGAAACACCTTTTGTCCCCCCTGCCGGACGCGGTAGTTCCCCTCTATGCCCAATAGGGCCTGTCGAACGCCCTCAAATGCCCGCACATTGACCCGCTGGTATACATTTGACCTGACAGAATGGGCAATAAAGGTTCCGTTTCGGTCAACTACCCCAATTTCCATAGGGCCGCTCTTCAGACGGTCTATGAAATCGCCGAGTACACCGAGATTCAAAATCCCGGCCAGCCAATACTCCCCTTCGCAGGGGTGCTGATCATTAGGATCTTCTCTTCATTGATGAACGGCAGCACAGCCATGGACATGACGCTGGTCATGTGTCCGATGATAGCTGCCACACCCTCATCTACCAGCTCCCGGTCAACCCTGAGGGACAGTTCCGGATCCTGCTTATCATCCTTTGTAATAAGCTCGACAGGCCGTCCATTGATACCGCCTCTGCTGTTTATCTCTTCCACAGCCAATATCACACCGTTCCGGCCCGCTGTTCCCAGATCAGAAAGTCGGCCGGTCAGACCACCAACAAAACCCACTTTGATAGGGTTCTCCTTCTTTTCGCACCCTATCCCTGCTGAGATGAGGATAGAAAAGATGAATACGGCCAATCCATAAAAAGAGGATTTTGCTGAAGGGTCCTTTGGTCTTTTTGCCATAAAAGCCTCCTATTCAGACAAACCAGCCATCATAAATTTGTCCTTATTCTTAGGATGTCTCACTACAACTAATGACAAACTCGTAAAAAGTCGCTGACCCGTTTTCGTCATTCTCGCGAACGCGGGAATCCAGGAAAATCAATCCCGCCGCGGCGGGAGACTCCCGCTCCCCGATCAGATCGAGGACAAGCTTCGCGGGAGTGGCAGCCTTGGAGATTTTTTACGAGACCATCAACTTTGCGATAACCGGTTTTAGTGGGAACTATTGACGCTGTGGAAAAACTACCCTACATTACGTGAAACTGCAACTTTTTTCCTCCCTGAAAGGTTCCCTTATGCCGGAGGAATCCCCTGACCATGCCCAAATGACAATCATTGAAATTCAGGCTATTGATCCTTCCTCCTTTCAACGGCGTCAACATTTTAAGGAAGATAAACTCAAAAGACTTGGGGTAAGCATCCAACGTGATGGCTTGATTGAGCCGATTGTCGTGCGGCCCAACGGGGAGCGTTACCAGCGGAAAAACCTCTCCGCCATCGAGAAAATTGAAACCATTGTGGAGATCGTTGATGCCGAACTGATCGAAGATAAAGAATATGCCGCCATGGGGAAAACTTCGCCAGATCGTGTGAAAACATTATTGGGAAAGATAGATTCAGTCAGGCGGAGCAGGGAACGGGGCTTTAATCCCGCTAAGAAAGCGAAATACAGGCATTTCACAGTGTTACTGCTGATGATCAAAGGCCTGGCAATTCGGAAACAGGGCCTGTTAGCAGAGATTCCAGTCAAATAGACATCAGGGATCTGAGTGCCGATTTCCAGAACACTCCTGCCAAAAACGAGACCAGGGTGAATTCGATTTTAATCAATGCTTACCTTTCAGACCAATTAAATAACCGGGATTTTAATAAACCACAGCGTTGAGTTTTCTTTTTTTGGGCAAAAGGCATAGCCCCGCAGAGCGGGACAGGCAGGGCAGGTGGGAAGTGGGGAAATAGTGTCTGATCTTGATCTCAGCGTCTAAGTCATTATAAACCCATGTCCAATCAGCATTGGTCAATAATTTTTCAATTGTATTTGGCGGAGGCAAACGATTCTTTATTGTTCTTGCTTTATTATTGCCTTTTTTGTTAAAATTAGGCCATCTGATTTCGTAAGAAAATTGATATTGCATGAGCGGCTTGCTTCTGTTGGTTTTCATTCTGCTTTTTGTTTTTCAATTTGTTTAAAAACTTTGAAAGATTTTCCCTTTTTGATGGCTCAAAGCGGTATTTATGGCAAAAGTCCAAATAGTACCTCAACCATTTTATGTCCCGGTAAAAGCTATAGATGGGACTTATCCGGAAACTGTATACTAACTTCTTCCGCACTATTTGTCCTCTGTCAAGGGCTGACCCCAGTCCCTCATGAATGCTGCCTGGCGGGCGGAGCTGTATGTGGTAAGAAACCCGGCCGAGAATCTGGCGCCGGAAGAAAAGGTTGAGGTGGTGCGGCACGTGGTACAGTTGGAAGAAATCAGAGCCAAGGGGGGAAGAAAGCATGACAAAGGATGAAATCCTCAAGATCCTTGAAAGGGCAAGGAATGAGGCAAGAGACACATACTGGAATTTGTGGATTGTACATTGTAGCAGGTTCTGGTTGAGGCATTTTCCCGGTTTATCCGGGTTAGGTCATAACTCCGGTCGATTTGTGTGTGTCCAGGGTTGTTGATCCCCTGGCCCTTACCTTCGGTTTAATGACATCTTTGACAAAGAGCAAGGCCTCCTCGGCATCATTATCCATCAGTATCGCTTCTATCCTCATACACTCTTTATCGGAAAGCTCAAGCATTAAAGGTGACATAGGGATCCTTCATTTACCGGTTTACGCTTCTTCCAGGTATTCTTCTGCATCTAACACTGCTGTTACTCCCTCCCCTACCGCAGTAGCGATCTGGCGGGGGGTTTCACTCGTAACATCGCCTGCGGCAAATACCCCCGGGACATTCGTCTCCTGTCTGCGGTTGACCTTTATAAAACCCTGGTCATCCAGGTCCACAGCGTCCTTCAAAAATTCCGTCACCGGTCTGGTTCCCACGAGGACAAAGACGCCCTCTATTTTAAGCGTGCTCTCTTCGCCGGTCTTCACATTCTTTAGCCTGAGGTTTTCAACCCCGGTCTCACCCTCAATGCTGAGCGGTATCGTGTCCAATACGAATTCAATTTTTTCATTGGCAAAGGCGCGCTCCTGGATGATCTTCGTGGCCCGCAATTCATCTCTTCTGTGTATGACGTACACCCGGGATGCAAAACGGGTGAGGAAAATCGCCTCCTGAACCGCTGTATCGCCTCCTCCTATTACTGCTACATCCGCATCCCTGTAAAAGGGACCGTCGCATGTACCGCAGTAGGAGACGCCCTTTCCGGTGAGCAGTTCCTCCCCTTCTATCCCGAGCTTACGCGGCTGAGCGCCGGTGGTCACGATCACCGAACGGGCCTCCATTGAACCGGAAGCGAGCGAAAGGTGTTTCACCTGCTTTTTGAAATCAACACCCTGCACCTCATGGCTGAGTATTTTCAGGTCAAACCGCTCTGCCTGCTTCCGAATATTATCCATCAGATCAAACCCGCTTACCCCCTCAGGGAAGCCCGGATAATTTTCCACCCAATCCGTAGAGAGGACCTGGCCCCCTGGGCTCAGCTTTTCGATCAGGACTACATCCTGCTTGTCCCTGGCCGCGTAAAGCCCTGCCGAAAGACCGGCCGGCCCAGCCCCGATAATGATAAGATCGTGGAATTCGGAGGATATGTCATTATTAGTATCTCTCATAGTTACACCTTTTGGATTGATGATTTATAATCCTGAATATCTGCGTTTATCTGCGTCCCATATTAAGGGCAATCCGATCACATCTCCACAGTAAACTTATCTGTCTCTTCATTCCAGGTGGCAATCAGGGCATAAACCACAAAAATTGCTATCAGAATAATCACAGTCCATTTATACCCTATGGTATCGGGGATAAAGACCCTGTCTCCGATCAATGCCTTAAAACCCTCAGAGGATTTGATCAATGCCTTGAACAGGGAGTTGCTCATGGCAAAGAAGGCTACCACCACCATAAGCTTAACGTGCCCCTCTCCGGCCCGCCATACACTCCCTGATCCGCAGCCGCCGGACAGCAGCATGCCAAACCCGAAGATGGTGCCGCCCACCAGACTCCCGAACCAGAAGGTCTGAGTCACATAGACCTCTTCCCCCCGCAGTCCGGTCCATTTGAGCGCGGCAAAACCGAGGATGCTTATAATGATGCCATAGGTCACGGCCCTTACCATATCCCCTTCTCCTGTCATAAAGGGGTCTCTGAAACAGCGAACAAAACAGAAGCGGGTTCTCTGGATGATTATTCCGAAGGCGATACCGCAGAGAAGGAGTCCGCCCACTCTGGTATAGGCCTCCCGGGCGTAAAACCATGTAGCAATTAGGGCGCCTATGAATACTATAAGACCGATGTAGGGCTCTATGCCTATTAGACTGACACCCTTTCCTCCTGAACCCCCCTTTGGAGGATTTGAGGGGAGGTGCATCATTTCCCAGTATAAGTAGCGAAGACCCAAATAGGCACCTAAAATAAGGCCCACCATCATGGCAAGACCCGCGAATGACAGGGCGCTGGTAGCAATATAGAATCCGCCCACATTACATCCTCCGGCCATTGCAGAACCTATGCCTAAGAGAGAGCCGCCCACTACACCCTTGATCAGTTCGCGGCGCGGGGCCATGCGAATGGCAAACTGCTTGGACATGAGGGCAGCGCCAAAGGCCCCCCAGAGGAGTCCAAGGGTAAGTATCGAGTTGGTGGAGATGAGAGGAGAGACCGGGGCCTGGCTGTATAGGCCTATTTGATGGAAAAACCAGTCTGCCCAGTTTCTCAATCCACCCACTACGCCCCAGGGCCTGGCCCAGGCAAAGGTGAGAACGCTCATGATCCCTATCAGGATTCCGCCAATCCATAAGGGCCAGTTTTCATAAAATACGGTCGAATAAGCCCGTTTCAGAATACCGCCCATCACGCTTGTTTCATTATTTTCACTCATAAGAATTCGAGCCTCCCTTCCACGTCTTTTTCATCAACAGCCTTCATCTTCCTCAATCACGAATTTCTTCTTCTTGGCGGGCGCCGGTTTTGGAGCCGGGGGAGGCGGAGCAGCCACCCCTGCTTTGGCCGGACCCTGCGGAGATACATCCGGCGCAATGAGACCCGCATCCTTGTTTACCTTTTCCGCCAATGCGGAGATTACTGATAAATCATAATGCCTCCAGGCCACGGGAGATGCGGGGTCGGCCTGCACAGCCCTTCTGAAATACTCTTTGGCATCAAGGAATTTTGCCCTCTGATATGATTGCTTCCCAAAACGGATCATCTCGGCACAGAGAGCCTTGTCAGGGACAAATGCCTTGGCTTCCTGGGCCGGGGCATTTTGGGGAAGGAAAATAAACGCGCTTAGAATGAAAGCCATAAGGGTGAAGCATAGAATTCCGTGTTTCATGGGTCGTTCCTCCTTAGCAAAATGATCTACCTGTAACATGGGGCATCAAGTTTGTCATCCCTTCTTTAGTGAATAATTAGTGTCTGAACGAAATAACTTCCCTGTTTCATA
>JAOZQV010000364.1 GCA_029932035.1 Deltaproteobacteria bacterium
CCCAAGGCAAATTCCCTGAGGGCGAGAGAGCGTTTGGTTCCCAATGCACGGGAGCGCAGACGCTCAAGGTTACCCTTTTCGGTATATTCAGGGCCATAGATAATCCTGAGATACTCACGCCCCCTGCATTTCAGCGCCGGTTGGACAAGCCCCTTTCTGCCTTTGGCAACAAAATTAAGCGGTTTGATAACCATTCCTTCGCCACCCCCGGCTGTGAGACTTTCCCACCATTTGCAGCCCGTTCCAACGCTTGCCTCGTCTGCCACATCAATGATCCGGTATGATGTGGGAAAGAGAACTTCTTTATCCATGGCGCATACGCCCTCAATTGTTTCCATATGCCATTCATGGCTTTTATCCACGTGAACACGCCCTTCCGTTGCCAGGATATGGAACGGAGCGAGCTTCAGGTCGGTCACGGAATGGACCGGCCAACAATACCGCCGATAGGACTCGATATAACGCTCAACCGACCGCTTCCGGGTTTCAATTTTACCGAGCAGCCCTGGAAGGTCAAACTCATAATTCTGGCTTTCCTTTAGAACCAAAGATCCCGTTTCGAGGTCTGTACGGCGGCATGTTTTTTTGAGCACATCGGCGGCTGCGCTTAAGGATGCCGTTGCCGCGGCGCCCACAGCGGCATATTGAGATTTGATCAGATCCCGGGCTTTTTCCGACCACGGCATAAGCTCACAATCAAGACATACCCATTTTGTCGAAAACGCATCCCAGAATTTCGAAGCGCTCAAGGCATTGGCCATTCGCTCCAAAAGTTCTTTTTCCATTTCCCGACTATTGAAGAACCGTCGGCCCGTCCGGGTGTAGACGATGCCAATCCCCTCATTTTCAACACCAAAGTGTTTTGCCGCCACCTTTTCGCTTTGGCAGATGACGACAACGGCACGGGACCCCATGTGCTTTTCCTGGCATATCACCTTGGGGATGCCTTGTGATCGAAAATACGCGAAACCTTCCTCCGGATACTCCAGATATCCCTCCCGTTGACTGGTCTCGGTTGGTGCCATGGTCGGCGGTAAATATAGGAGCCATTTCGGGTTGGCGGCGAATCGGCTCATGACTTCAAGGGCCGCCATGGCATGTTCTTCCCTGATGGTCACGTTTCGGCGCAGACGCGTCGTGATGAACCGCTTTCCGATGACGTCTTCCGCTTCGAGCAAATCGTCATATTTCTGCTGAACCGTCAATGGTGAATCAGCGTCCGCACCTGTTTTCAGGGGGCGTACCGGCTCACAATACACTTGTTTCGCATTGACCGAAACCATCTCCTTTTCAGGATACCGCAATGCCGTGAGATGACCCCCGAACACGCATCCGGTATCGATGTTGATGGTCCTGTTCAGCCATTCCGGCGATGGAACGGGCGTATGACCGTACACCACCGTAGCGGGACCACGGTATTCCGCCGCCCAGTTATACCGGACCGGCAGCCCGAATTCGTCCGTCTCGCCCGTGCTTTCACCGAAGAGACAGAAATCTCGAACCTTGCCGGAACCGCGCCCCTGCATTTCCGCCTTAAGCCCGGCGTGTGCGACCACAAGTTTCCGATCATCAAGCAGGTAGTGGCTCACAAGTCCCCTGATAAATGTTTTGGTTTCCGCCATGAAAGCGGGCTGCACATCCACCGGAAGGGCATCTATTTCTTGAAGGGATTCAGCGAGCCCGTATGCAATCCGGACATCTTTGCCGTTCAGTTTTCTCATGAGTTTGATGTCATGATTGCCGGGAACGCATAAGGCGAAACCTCCCTTTACCATATTGTACACCAGCTTGATGGTATCGACGATTCCGTTGCCTCTATCGACGAAGTCCCCGAGGAAAACTGCGGTGCGCCCTTTAGGATGCGAAAAAACAGGCCCGGCCATGGGACCTTCCTCGATCCGGGTGAAAACCCCGTAACCGAGTTTATCCAGTAATTCTATCAGCTCGCCATAGCAGCCATGGATGTCACCGATGATATCAAATGGCCCGTGCAGGTCGGTTTTGTCGTTCCAAAGGGGAACGCACGCGACCGTCGCGTTGTTGACTTCCTCTTCGGAATGGATTTTCCATACCTGCCGGAAGCCCTCTCTTTTAAGCGCCTTTCGCCGTCGCCGCAACTGGGAGCTTTGTTGCCGAATGACGCGCCTTCCGAAATTCCTGTCAGGCCGGTCCTTGTTCCTCATCTGACAAACCTTCTCGGGCAGATCCAATACAATAGCCACCGGAAGCGCATGATATTTCCGCGCCAATGCAACCAATGGTTTGCGTGCCTCCATCTGAACATTTGTGGCGTCAATCACCGTCAATTTGCCCACTTTAAGCCGTTTGGCCGCAATGAAGTGCATGACTTCAAATGCCGCCGTGGTGACCGAGAGATCATTTTCATTGTCGGAAATAAGAGCGCGACAGTAATCGGATGATATGACCTCCGTCGGCAAAAAGTGTTTTCTTGCAAAGGATGACTTTCCGGCGCCGGAGACCCCTATGAGAACAACGAGTGACAGTTTGGGTAGTTTTATATCAATTTGTTTCATGTTCAATTCCCCCGGTTGAAAATACACATCTGGGTCGGTGCTCCGCGTTGATCATCCACCGCGCCCACAGGCAGGAACTTTGTGGTATAATGATATGTTTTGGCGATACCGTTAGCCCATGTTTCAAATTCATCACGGGTCCATTCAAAGCGATGGTCTTGATGACGCAGTTTTTCCGGGCCAACCGCCTCCCACAGGGTGTTGTATTCACGATTCGGCGTTGTCATGATGATGACACCCGGCCTTGCAAATTCAAATACCACCCGCGTAAATGCCTTGAGTCGGGGCTGATCCAGATGTTCGATGACTTCTATTATAGCAGCGGCATCGAACCCCTCCAACCTTTTGTCCCGATACATGAGTGACCCGTGAAGGAGATCAATTCGCTCCCTTTGCATCGGCGGCATATCTTTTATGTAAAGGCGTTCATGGGCGGTTTCAAGGGATCTGATGGACACGTCAAACCCCACTATTCTCTTGAACTGTTTCTCTTTCAGGAGCAGTCCTAACAGCTTTCCACTGCCGCACCCCAGGTCAACAACGGTTTCCGCCCGCGTTACCTTGAGTGCTGAGAGTACCGCGCCCAACCGCTCCTCATTGAGATTGAGCGATTTTTCTATCTTTTCCTCGGATTGCACTTCAGCCACGCCTGCCATGTCTTCCCCGGTCGGGTTGATTTCCATGAGACGCAGGATCGCCTCTTGAGCATAGCTGCGCAGATATTTGAGATACCGTTTGGTAATGTTATCTCGCTCGGGGTGATCGGGCAGCCAACCTTCACCTCTTTTCAGGAGTTTGCCGACTTCATTTTTATCAATGTAGTAGTGTTTCCGGTTGTCCAGAACAGGAATGAGAACATAGAGATGGTTAAAAAGCTCCCTTACGCTGGTCTTCTTTGATAATTCGACGGTGTAGTAAGGGCTGAGCCCCCATTCAGGAAAATTCTCATCCAGGGCATGCGCTTGAGCATCCACGCGATAACCCAAAGGCTCAAACAGGCGTTTTAAAAACCCTTCCCCACCCCGGCATGGCAGCACGAAAATCTTTACGGTCAAAGGCATCGGGGTCTCAACAAGTTCAGGCTTTTCTTTGCATCTTCCGTTCAATGTCTGCCCGAAAACCCGCGAAAGCGTCATGCTCATGAATGAGGAACAAACATATGGACGGTCATTTACATACGGCTCGATCGGCATACTCCTGTGGTAGTTTCGTTTCCCTCGAACGAGTCCGACAGGGTCCACATCCAGAAGGATTGCCAGCGTGCATTTCTCCTCGCTTGCCTCGGGGTAGAAAATATTCACGATGCCGAAGGGCAGCTTTTTCGCCTGGCACCGGAAAGGATTCTTATGAACAAGATATCCCAAATCGGTTGCGGG
>JAOZQV010000047.1 GCA_029932035.1 Deltaproteobacteria bacterium
ATGATACCCAAGCTTCACCGGATCTATCCACTCTGCGCATGCTGCAAAGTAGATCCACGAATTGCCGCCTGCGAACAGGACCCCAATATCAGTGTAATGTTGAACACAAAGGTATCGGGGCTTGCCGGAGACTTTGGCAATTTCACCGTTTCCCTTGAAACAGAAAATGAAAAGCAAGAACTAAGAGTGGGAGCTGTGGTCCTCGCCGCGGGTATTGAAACATTTGACCCCACAGGGCATGAGACATATCCCCATGAACAGTTTCCAAATGTTATAACCAGCGTGGAATACGAACAGATTCAAAAACCCCTTGGCCCCGAAGCGGGCATTTTGAAAAGACCTTCTGACGGCAAGACCCCGGCGAAAATAGCCTGGCTTCAATGCGTGGGCTCAAGGGATATAAACCAGTGCGACGCGCCCTACTGCTCTTCCGTCTGTTGCATGTACGCGCTTAAGGAAGCGGTGAATACCAAGGATTTTGACGAAGATATCGAGACAACCATCTTTTATATGGACATGAGAACCCATGGTAAGGGTTTCGAAGACTATTTGAACAATGCTATTGATAGAGATGTCAGACTGATTCGCAGCAGGATTCACACTGTTGATACTGTTCCTGAAAGCGATGACCTTTTGATTAGATATGCAGATGAGAGTGGCCATCTTGAAGAGGAATCTTTTGATATGGTAGTCCTCTCAGTAGGCATCAGACCGGGAGGAGAAGCGGTTGAGTTAGCCAATAAAATCGGTGTCAATCTTACCGCCGATCATTTCGTAAGCACCGAGCCCTTCAAGCCTGTATCGACCAATATCCCTGGCATTTTCGTTTGCGGAGGTCTAAGCGGGCCTCATGACATTGGCCAGTCCCTGCTACAGGCGACAGCGTCCGTATCCGAGATTGCGTCTATCCTGTTACCTGAACCTTTTGCCGCCTCAAGAGAATACCCGAATGCCTCTGAAGCCGCGGACAAAGACCCCGAAATCCTCCTTGCTTATCACTTATGCCCTGGCATGGCGCCTGAGCTGGGGGCAGAGATTGAGGGATATGCGCTGAAAACTCTTGGAGTTAAGGCCGCCTCACGGGTTGAGGGTGATATTTCAGACGCCATCACCGATAAACTTAAAGAGACGGGCGCCAACAGGCTGCTCTTTGCAAGCTGCTCACCGGTTATACATAAGGGCCTCATTGAAGAGTCCCTTAAATCAGCAGGTCTGAACCCCTACCTTTATGATGTTGTGGACCTTAGGGCAATTGACCCGCAGACATCCTCCATCCAGCTTCAAGACCGAATTCGTATGGGTGCAGCCCGAGCGCTCCTCCTTTCTCCGCCCACTCTGAGGGAAATTCCGGTCGTAAAAAGCGCCCTAATTGTTGGGGGCGGCATTGCCGGGCTTGAGAGCGCCTTAGCCGTTGCAAGGGAGGGATATTCCGTAACAGTAGTGGAAAAAGAAAAAGAACTCGGAGGACACGGCCTCCACGTGAGGAGGACATGGCAGGGGTATGATACCGAGGAGTACCTCAAAGAACTTATCTCTTCTGTTAATCAGGATAAGGATATCACTATAATGACCGAAACAAAGGTCAAGGAAAACAGGGGGTTTTCAGGGAACTTCGTTACAATTCTCGACAAAAAAGGGGAGCGAGTGGAGCTCTCCCACGGTGTAACCATATTGGCATCAGGCGGTAATCCCACAAGGCCACAAGAATATCTGTACGGCCAGCATGAAAAAGTCTATCTGTGGTCCGAACTGGAGCAGAAAATGATGGAAAATCCCTCATCCATAGAGGGAGCTGACACGGCCGTATTCATACAATGCGTGGGTTCTCGAGACTCAAGCTGTTCCCATTGCAGTAACATCTGCTGTACTTTTTCTGTTCGCACCGCGGTCGACCTGAAAACCAAAAACCCTGACATGAATATCTATATCATCTATCGAGACATGCGCACCTTTGGTGAAAGAGAGAATCTGTACAGGGAGGCGCGGGAGAAGGGAGTTATTTTCATAAGGTACGAGGTTGATAAAAAACCGTCACTCCAGCCCATAGACGGACAGGAGAGGCTCAATGTGGTGGTGTATGATCAAGTCCTTCAGGAATCGATCGCCTTCGATGCCGATTTTGTTTCCCTTCAAACGGCAATTGTAGGGACAAACAACCAGGAATTGGCCGATATCTTCAGGATAAATCTCGACAGCAACGGGTTTTTTGCTGAGTCGCCCGAGAAACTCAAGCCCGTGGATTCGAGCACCAAAGGGATTTATGTTGCCGGTCTTGCCGCATATCCGAAAGACACGGTCGAGAGTATCGCCCAGGCCAAGGCGGCTTCTGGCCGTGCCCTGGAAATACTTTGCCGGGATACGATACAGGTTGGGGGATTGGTGGCCGAGGTTATGACTGAAAAATGTGCTGTCTGCTGCACCTGTGTCAGGACATGCCCTTTTAATGTCCCGGTTATCGACCACGAAACAGGCGCGGCCAGCATTGATCCTGGTCTCTGCCAGGGTTGTGGCATGTGCGTGGCCGAGTGTCCCGGAAAGGCCATTACCATGTCCACATGCAGCGATCAGATGCTGACCCAGGCGCCGTCGGTTCTCTTGGCGACATAAATTATGCTCATTGATTACTGATTTTATGTGTCTTCAATAGTCAATAATCAATAGTCAATAGTCAATTATAATAGGGAGAAGGTAATATGAATAACTTCAAACCTCAAATAGTCGCTTTTTGCTGTTCCAACTGTGCCTCATCTGCGGCTAATGTAGCGGAAGGCATGAAAAAAGCGTTACCGGACAATGTAAAAATAATCCAAATTCCCTGCACCGGCCGCGTCGAAATCCTGCATCTTCTCAAGCCCTTTGAGGAAGGCGCGGACGGTGTTTATGTGGCCGGGTGCCAGGAAGATAGTTGCCAGTACGTCAGCGGGATTGCCAAGGCCATCAAGAGGGTCACACATGTCAAGAAGATCTTAGAAGAGCTCAGCATAGAGCCGGACAGGCTAAATGTTTTCAACCTTAGTGCCGGCAAGGGCCAAGAGTTCGTGGAAGTAGCCTATGAAATGGTCAACAAGGTCAAAGAATTAGGACCCTTTCTGCAGGCATAAAACCTTTGAAACGCTGCGAGGTATAGAGAATGATTGTTGCAGAACCAAAACCTATCAAGGAATTACTTGAGATGGTGAAGGATTTCAATAGAATCCTTGTCGTTGGGTGTAAGGGCTGCGTTACAGTGTGTAACGTGGGGGGCGCGAAGGAAGTCGCTATTCTGGCATCCAGCATAAGAATTTCCAGGAAAAAAATGGGCCAGGAAATAGAGGTGGGAGAGCATACGCTTGAACGCCAGTGTGATCCGGAATATGTGGATGAACTCAAAGATATGATCTGTGACTATGACGCGGTTATTTCCATTGCCTGCGGAGTAGGACCACAATTCCTCTCCGAGCGATACCCCTCCTCTAAGATATTCCCTGGGGTAAATACCCAGTTTATGGGCGGCGCTGAGGAGCACGGCATCTGGTCCGAACGGTGCGCAGGTTGCGGAACTTGCGTGGTCCACTACTTTGGCGGCCTCTGCCCCATTGCCCGGTGTTCAAAGAGTCTCCTCAATGGGCCCTGCGGTGGTTCTGCCAACGGGAAATGCGAGATATCCAAGGATGTGGAATGTATATGGGATCTCATTGTCAGGAAGATGATGGAACAGGACCGCTTGGACGAACTTATTGAATTCAAGCCACCCAAGAGCTGGATCACGGCCCGGGACGGCGGACCAAGGAGAATGATCAGGGAGGAACTGGTAAAATGAGCGAATATAAATCAGGAAGCAATCTGGAAAAGGTCTTAAGGGCTGGGCACTTCGCTTTTACCGGTGAATGTGGACCTCCACAAGGCGCGAACGTGGAACACCTGAAAGAAAAAGCCGGCCACCTGAAAGGCTGTGTGGATGCCGTAAATGTTACGGATAATCAGACCGCTGTCGTCCGAATGTCCAGTTGGGCAGCTTCCATTATCCTCTTACAGGAAGGGCTTGAGCCCAATTTTCAGATGGTTTGTCGCGATCGAAACCGATTGGCTATACAGAGCGATATCCTCGGGGTCTATTCTCTCGGCATCAGGGATATGCTCTGTCTCTCCGGAGACCATCAGAAATTCGGTAACCATCCTGAGGCCAAGAATGTCTTTGACATTGACTCCATGCAATTGATCCATACGGTCAAGACCATGAGAGATGAAGGCAAATTTTTAAACGGCCAGGATATTGACGCACCACCCGAACTCTTTATTGGAGCGGCGTCTAACCCCTTTGCTGAACCCTTTGATTTCCGCGTTTACCGTCTCGCCAAAAAGATTTCAGCAGGGGCTGATTTCATCCAGACACAGTGTATCTACAACATGGATAAATTCAGGGAATTCATAAAGAGGGCCGTTGACATGGGGCTTCACGAAAAATGCTATATTTTGGCGGGTGTTACCCCCATGAAGAGCGTTGGTATGGCCCTCTATATGGCCAAGCAGGTGCCTGGCATGGACGTGCCTGACACTCTGATCAAACGGTTAAGAGGGGCCGGAAAAGGAAAAGTAGCTGAAGAAGGGATAAAGTTTGCTTTAGAACAGATTGAAGAATTCAAGGAGATGGAGGGGGTGGCAGGCGTTCACCTCATGGCCATTGAATGGGAACATAAGGTGCCCGAGATAGCTGAAAGGGCAGGAATGCTGCCTAGGCCAACTGTTTAACAGAATAGATACATCGGTATTTAAGCCCGCAAGATCGATCAGTTATTGCTCTTGCGGGCTTTTTTTCTTGAATTTCTTACAAAAACATCCATAATGAAGCACAGTTATGATTATCACAACGAAAAACGGTCAAACCTTCGATACAAATAAAGACCTTACAGCAGCCGAACGTCACATTCTCCAAAAACTGTTCCTGTGGGAATCCATGGCCTCCAGTGTGCAGGAATTCCGGGAGAAGAAGAAAGAGGCGCTATTAAAGGGATGGAATAATTCAGGGCCTGTCAGGCAGGGAGGGTCCCTGCAAAAGATAGTCAGGCATCTCGAGGCAAAGGTATCCCTTCGCCTGAAAAACCTTTGAGGAACCGAAAATGAAACCCTCTTTCATTCAACAGGAGACTGAAGGATTTGGCGATCCCGTCAGGCTCATCCGCGGAAAACAGGCCGAGTCATCCCTGAACGTGGCCATTGTCGGCGGCGGAAAGGCCTGCCGGAACCTGCTCAAGGTCTTGGATAAGGATAGACAGGCAAGACTTAAAATGAGGATATTAGGCGTGGCCGATAGAAATCCCCAAGCGCCAGGCCTTTGCTATGCAAGGGAATTGAATCTCATTACAACTACCAATATCCGTGATCTTTCTGATTTGAAGGGATTGAATCTGATCATAGAACTTACGGGATCATCCAAGGTAAGAGAAGAGATATCCAAAGTAATTCCCCCTGGCGTCTCTGTCATAGACCATATGGGTGCAAGGCTCCTTTGGGACCTCATCCAGATTGAGACGGAAAAATATGAGCTCGAGAGAGAAAATCTTGAAAAGAAGGAGAAGGAAAAAAAGTATTCTCAGATCATACTCGATTCGCTCCCCTACAGGATTATGGTGGTCAACTTAGATATGACCATTGAGAAAGTCAACCAGACTTTTCTCAAGGAATTTGACCTTACCCGGGAGGATGTCCTGGGAAGGCATTGCTATGAGGTAAGGCATGGACTGGAAAAGCCCTGTGGAGAAGCAGGGTATGCATGCCCTCTGTTGAATTTGGAGGAGATGAAAGAAGCTAAATTCATCAACACAATTCGAGAATATCGGGGGGAAAACGGGGAGGAACATTTTGACGTGATTACCATTGCGCCCGTTTATAATGAACAGGGGGAGATTGTTAATCTATTGGAAGCATCAAGGGATGTTACCCAAAGAATCAAATTGGAGAGAGAGGCCGAGAAATCCAAAATCTTTTTTCAAAATGTTATTCGGAGCGCTGTTGATGGGATCGTTGTGGTAGATACAAAGGGACGCGTCCTGATTTTTAATGAAGGGATGGAACGTTTGACCGGATATTCCACAAAAGAAATCATGGAACACGGTCATCTTGCCAGCTTTTACAACATAGATGTGGCCAAAGAAAATATGATAAAAATGCGGAGCGACCAGCACGGTCCCTTAGGCAAACTGAATCCAACCAGCATGTCTATTACCACCAAAGACGGTAACGAGGTGCCGGTGACTCTTTCGGCCTCTATTATTACAATAAACGACAAAGAGGTTGGAAGCAGCGGAGTGTTTACCGACATGCGGGAGATTCTACAGATGCGCAAAGACTTAGAGGATGCGCATCTCCAATTGGTCCAATCGGAAAAAATTGCCTCTGTTGGTAGAATGGCCGCCGGAGTTGCTCATGAGATCAATAATCCCCTGGCCGGGGCCCTTATTTATGCGGAACTCCTTAAAGAAGAGCTTCAGGACGAACCCCAATATCAGAACGACATCCAGGAGGTCATCAATCAAACCCTTCGCTGCAAAAAAATTGTTGCAGAATTGTTAGAATTCAGCCGGCAGTCCATCGGGCAGACATCTTCATTCAGTCTGGAATATCTCATTAACCAGTGTCTTAACCTGCTCATTAACCAGGCCCTTTTTCAAAACATCCGGGTCACAACCGAGATCGAGCCTGATATGCCTGAGATGGTCGGGGATATGGGACAGCTCCAACAGGTCTTCACCAATCTCTTTATCAACGCTGCTCACGCAATGGAAGAGAAGGGTATGCTTAAGGTAGTTGCCAACTACCAACCGGACGATTCGCGATTTGTCATCAAAGTTTCCGATACGGGACCGGGTATTCCGGCGGAGTTAAGAGATAAGATCTTTGACATCTTTTTTACTACCAAACCCGTGGGAAAAGGTACCGGACTTGGCCTGAGTATTACACAAAATATTCTTCAGCTTCATGGGGGGACGATTGGCTTTGACTGCCCCCTGAGTGGAGGCACAACATTTACCATTGAACTCCCCTTGGAATTTAATGACGCACAAACGGACGAGCCTGTTTTTGTGGGTTTAGATGAGTCAACAGACCATTCTGTTTTCATAGGTCCCAATGATGAATCAACAGAGGAATCCGTTTTCGTGGGATGGGATGAATTATGAATGAGACAATTAAAATCATAGTAATAGACGATGAAAAGGCGATTAGAGATGGGTGCAATCGGGTCCTGACCGGCAAGGGTTATGAGGTTATTACCGCTGAAAATGGGCAAATAGGGCTGGACATCCTGGCTAAAGGACCGTCAGACATCATCCTTCTCGATCTCAAGATGCCCGTTATCGGGGGTGAAGAGGTCCTGGAAATTACAAGGAAAAAATACCCGGACATCCCGGTCATTATTATCACTGGGCATGGGACCGTTGATACGGCGGTGGTGTGCATGAAAAGTGGGGCCTATGATTTCATAACCAAGCCTTTCCAGATCGACCAGTTTCTCCTGACTATCACTCGGGCTGCTGAAAAGAGAAGGTTAGAGAAAAAGGCTCAGCAGTTTAAAGAGGAGAATATCCGGAATCTATACGATCTCAATCTTGAAAAGAGCCGGCTGAAAACGATTATCAAACAGATGGCCAACGGCGTCATGGTAACCAACCGTAACTTGGAAGTGGTACTCCACAATCCGGCCCTGATGCGATTGATGGAAATATCAGAAGAAGTAGAAAACCCTGCCCCTATCAGCAAAATCATTCATGAAGAGTCGCTGATAGACACCCTTAAACAAATTCTAACTGGGGACTCCCCGGAAGAGGAGTCTATATCACAGGAAATCAATGTAGGGGCTACTGCCCTGCGGGCCATTTCGGCTCCTGCCCTTGGCCCCAACAGGGCCGTCGCCGGAACCGTGACCGTTCTGGAAGATATAACGGCATTTAAACAGCTTGACGAAATGAAATCTGACTTTGTCAATATGGTAGCCCACGAACTTCGCAGCCCCCTTGTCTCCATCAGACAGCTAAACAGCGTTCTTTTGGAGGGATTAGCAGGCCCACTTGAGGAAAAACAACAGGACTTTGTGCAAAGGGGGATGAATAAAATCGATTCCCTGCTTGATCTCATTAACGATCTCCTTGACGTGGCAAAAATCGAAGCGGGGAAATATGTCCAGCACCAGGTCCCCACCGATATCGGCCTGATCATAGAGGAGATCGTGGCCCTAATGGGACCGAGGGCGCAAAAACAGGGCATCACCCTCACCCATTCCTGCCAGGACCTGAAACCGGTTCAATCCGACCCAAAAAATATTGAAGAAGTCCTCAACAACCTCGTCAGCAATGCCATTAACTATTCTCCCGAAGGGGGCCGGGTAACAATCACCGCACGGGGCTTGGCCGAATACATGGAAGTAAAGGTCGAAGATACAGGTGTTGGGATCCCCCCTGAGGAATTACCCAAAATTTTTGATAAGTTCTACCGGGTTAAACATCCCAAGACCCGTCAGGTAATAGGCACGGGACTCGGCTTGGCAATTGTAAAAGGGGTGATTGAAGCGCATCACGGTACCATTGATGTGCAGAGTGTTATAGATAAGGGAACTACCTTTAGAATTCTTCTTCCCATGATTACCTGACCCTCCTGCCAATGAAAAACTCAAAAAAAAGCTCACGGCAGGTACTGATCGTTGATGACGAAGCTGTTGTACGAAACGGCATCAGCAGGGCGCTCAACAGCAAAGGGATGGCCACGCAGTTGGCTGCTAACGGTCAAGAAGCCCTTGATTATCTAAAAATTCAGTCATTTGACCTGGTTTTGTTAGATATTCGGATGCCGGATATGGACGGCATCACACTACTCAAACAGATACATACCCAATACCAGGAAACAGATGTAATAATGATAACAGGATATCCCTCAATTGACTCTGCTGTTCACTGTACCAAACTCGGGGCCTTAGACTATCTCGTCAAACCCTTCAGCCTTGATGATTTGGAAGCTGCCTTACAAAAGACGAATTTAGGCACTATATCATCCCAAAAATCGGCCACGGACAGCAATGGCCTGAAAATAGACTCAACTAAGAAGCTCATTATTGGCCAAAGCCGACCCATGAAGAAGATATTTGAGAAGATACTGAAGGTTGCGCCAACCGATAGCACAGTTCTAATCACCGGTGAAAGCGGCACAGGCAAGGAATTAGTGGCCCAGGCAATCCACTCCAACAGCCACCGTAAAGACAAAGAATTCGTGGCAGTTGATTGTTCCTCGCTTGTGGAGACCCTCCTTGAAAGTGAACTTTTTGGACATGTCAAAGGCTCTTTTACGGGCGCCCATCAAACCAAGCACGGATTCTTTGAATTGGCCAACCACGGCACTTTCTTTTTTGACGAGGTTGCAAACTTGAGTCTGAAAATCCAGGCCAAACTCCTCAGAGTCATCCAGGAACGTGAATTTATGAAGGTCGGTGACCAAAAGAAGATCAACCTTGATATACGAATTATATCTGCGTCCAACAGTGAACTTTCAGAATCAATACAGAAAGGGGATTTTCGAGAGGATTTGTACTACCGGCTGAGCGTGGTTCCGATACACCTCCCCCCTCTGAGGGAAAGGAAGGAAGATGTCCCTCTCCTCACCCAGCATTTTCTGGAAAAACTGAGTCGGAAAATGAAGAAATCACTCCCGGAGGTATCATTAGAGGCAATGGACATTTTAACGGAGTATGCGTGGCCCGGAAATGTGAGGGAGCTTGAACATTCCATGGAACGGATACTCATCCTCGAAGACCCCGACGTGATACGGGTCAGGAACCTACCCTCATTTATTACTCAGCGGCAGGGCGAACTACAGATGTTCTCTGAAGAACCCCTGACCCTTGAGGAACTGGAAAATGAGTATATCACATTTGTGCTGAAGCGGACAAAAGGGAAAAAGACCGAAGCTGCAAACATCCTCGGAATCAACAGAAAGACCCTCGCCGCCAAGATCAAGAAGTACGGCCTTCATTGATTCGCCCTCCATTTTTGCTTTCTCTCATACCATTATCATACTGAATCAAGAAGCCCTCCCGTGTCCGTCTCGGCGAGTTTCGCTCCTCCAGTCGCAGACACGGTATTGTTGAAGCTCGACGGGTGATGTCATGGCTGTCCGTCAAAGAATTGGAGGAGTTAAAGGCGGCGGTTGCAGGCTTCCTTGGCGCAGGTGGGTAATCGGAGGCCTTATTAGCCTCAATACACTTTTCTCGGTCCCTTTTCATGGCCATAGCCGTCAAGGCGATGATTGAAGTATTATTTGCCTGGGACCTTTCACTTTCATTCATTCAGAATACCTGTCAAGCGGTAGGTACTTAAACAATAATAAGACCTGATGTGAGAGGTCAATATAGCCAGGAAGCGTTGACAAGAAGATCTTTTTCCTCTGCCTTCCATATGTTGAAAAACATGAGTTCGTGACGAAACATCGATTTGCCAGTTTCATACTTTCAAAACAGGGTGGCTTCAAAGAAACGGAGTTGTTATTTGCAATATTGCGGTCGAATAGTATATTATAGGCGCATTATCTCGTCGATTTCTCCCTGTGAGCGTATTAGGTATGAAAGATAAATGTTTAAAAAAGAGGAGGTAAACTATGGAAAAGAAGATATTGGTGGCCTTTGACGACTCTGAGAACGCGATGCGGGGAGTGGAATTCGTAACCAACTTCTTCACCCCTGGACACAAAATCACGTTGTTCAGCGTAATTCCGGATACCGCTGCCGCCTGCGAGATCTTCAGCCCCGAATTAACACCCCGCTTTTTCTCCCAGCAGGAAATTTTCTGCTCAATGCAGGATAAAAAGACGCAGTTGGTAAACGACGCCCTTGCAAAGGCCAAAGAACTTCTCACGAGGGCTGGCTTTAAAGAGGCGGGTATTTTCACAAAGGTTGAAAGCCAGAAAAAAGGGATCGCAAGGGATATCATCAATGAGGCCATGACGGGTTATGACATTATTGTGATCGGGAGAAGAGGGTTGTCAGCGATTAAGGAATTCCTCCTCGGGAGTGTTTCCCAAAAAGTCATTCATGCGGCAGGAAATTTCTCGGTCGTCCTGGTAAGTTAGCCGGATACTTAAATCGGTTTGCTTTCATCAGCAACATCGGAGCTTACACACGGATAGAAAATGCCGTTCTGACAGACCAGGAAAAGGATGATGTGGATTACATGTCCATATTTACACGGGAAGGCGGATCATGGGGTAAGCTAAACAAGGTTTTCGGGGGTGAATTAGAAGCCGTTATTCACGAAATCGATAGGGTGCGGCTCTTTTAGGACGACCTTGTTCAGCGGTTTTTGGTATATGGTGTCGAGGTCCATTTCGTGAAGTATTCCTTCTTTACCATATCCTGCGCGCTCTACCGACACGGTTCCAAACACCGTCTCAAGCTTACGATCTTGAAGCCGAACCTGGGATCGATCGATTCCATCGGTACCTTTAACGGGCTGATTGCATTGTCCGGGACTGCGGTTATTCAGGTGCTCTTGCAATCCCGCCTTGCGGGACATCAATTCCCGGCCTTTCTTTTCAAGTTCACGCTCAAGTTCACCGTGGGTCATCGAAGATGCCTCGTCAGAATCAAGATATCCTACGATATGCTCAAAGTTTTCTCTCGCCTGATCATAGGCTTGCTCCAAAGGCGACAGTGTGGCCAATGCATTCATCGCCCCTTATCCTCCATCCCTGAGTCGGCGCACCGCATTTTTGACCAGGGGATAAACCAGCACGGTTTTCACCTGCGCCCCGTGACGCTGGTGCCCACGGTCCATGCGCCCCCGACCACTGGTCTCGCCCAGCACGGTCCAGTTGGCCGCACGATAACACCCCCCATAAAACCGCTGACGGTCCACCAGTGTCTCCACCAGCCAGGGCTCCAGCCCGTACTGCCGATGCCAGTCTGTGCGCAGCCGCCGCAGAGCACAAGAGAGCAACATGCTGGCCAGGTTGCTGATACGCGCCAACACCAGCAGTCGGCTGTTGTTGACCACGTGCTGCAATCGATCCTTTCGTGTCGCATCGTCCCAGCCGATCCATTGATCCCGGGCCTTCATTCGCCATGCCGGACTCGAAAACTGCACGCACCCGACCACTTCCCGTTGGGGCCTGGTCACGTAGACCAAATACTGGAGCCGCGCTCCGTAGGGCATTGCGTATCCCAGATAGTGATACCGGCTTACAAGCTCCTTGAAAAGTTGCCGCTGTTGTCGGCTTTCTACCAACTGCACATCCAAGGGGGTAAAGGCCTCCACGCTGCCCGTAAGCGCGCTGTGAACTTGCCCGTCCCCAGCGGGCGCAATCTTCTTCCTGGATGTGCTCGAACCGGACGACTTTTTGGCCGGAAGTCTCAAAGCCCCCTGGCTCTCCAACCGCTCCAGCAGATCCCGGCATTCCCGGGCCTTGAGTCCGCCATTGGCTCGCTTCCAGTCCAGCAATTCGCATACAGTATGGGCAAGCTCTGTCCGGCTGATCCCTCCACAGGTCTCTACAACCTCTTGGATCAAAGACACCTCTTCTCTGGTAAACTCTCGACCACAGAACTTCTGTGAATCTCTTGCTGTGTGCATACCATTGTCCTCCTCTTATTGTTCCATAGCAAAACAATGGCACCTTGTCCGGCAAAAAATGATCAACATCCAAGAAATATGTCACCGTTGCTCTTGTTCGCTGCCTTTTTTCTGACCACAAAAAACCGGATATATCGTTTCGTCCTAATGTTATCCCGGCAACAACAACTATATGCTTATTGTATCACAATGCCTAACTACCCGTTATCAAATCTTTTTAAGGTCGTCGCAAAAGAGCCGCACCCGTATCAAACCTGTTGGCGTCCGTATCCTTCAGCCTTTTAAGAGATCCGACAATTTTAGCACTATCATCTGTTTTCCAGGCTATGATCAATACCCAGGCCTCGCCATAGGTCGGCAATGATCCCGGACGTCTGTAAAGGTCCAAAACCAAATACAGGTTCCCATTAGCGTGTGCAATTCTTGTCGTTCCATTCAGACTGTAGTATGTGCCGCCTAATGGGGTGAAATATGGTTTTTGTCCGATCCTGGCCTCCAGTAAAAAACCTTCGTTTAAAAACATCGGACCATGGAGCGGGTTGTACATCTCCCCGCCTGCCAAAATAGAATATGGTTCACCTTCATTTAGAGATATCCCGCTATTCACCATTTCGGTCTCAGTTCCCAGAAGCTTAACAAACACGAATTCCTTGACGGTGGGAAGCCGGGTCCCATACCTCTTCACATTGTAACGTGGTGCACATCCTACTGCCATTAAGACACAAAAGATTAGAAAACAGCAAAAAATTGAAGACGATTTATGTCCATTCATTGGGGGAACCTCTTTGATAGGCGTGGATAATTGGTGGGAATCCCTGCAACTGATGAAACGACAAACAACCTCTTATGTCAAGAAAAATCGGTTTCCAGGAATTCCTTTTACAATAGACGATTTTGGACCTAAAAAAAGATAGGTCCTTTGGGCCTGGATTCTTTACACGTCATCCTCCAATGACTTGTTCGACCGTGATTTTTCAATAAACCGTCCTGTTACAAACCGATGCAGAATGCTAGATATTAGAGTCTGATAAGGCATGCCATCTTCAACAGCTCTTATTTGAATCTCATCAAGGACCATGGATGAGATCCGAATATTGACTCGCTTATCTTTTTTTAAGGTCTGACGAGCATATCCCCTATGTTTTTCAATCTCTTTTTTGAGGTTTTTGACGGATTTCCATTCCCCCCGTTCATAACTATCAAGAATATCATTTTCTTCTTTATCTAATTTTATTGCAGCCATTTTAACCTCCCAAATACTCACGAGTTGCTTTACGACTCGGAATTATTGTCTTTAAAAACTTGGTTTCCTCATCCTCAACAAACGGTACCAGATAAGCATAGTCTTTGATTTTGACAACCAGCATTTGTTGATTTGGATATTTAAGTTGATTCGGGTGTTCAATTACATCGATAACGTCACCGCGTTCAATATGTAAGATAACTTGCTCAAAACCAATGTCGCGTTCCGCTTTCAGGCTTTCATTTTTTTCGTGAT
Organism: Deltaproteobacteria bacterium; assembly: GCA_029932035.1. Classification (GTDB taxonomy): domain Bacteria; phylum Desulfobacterota; class DSM-4660; order Desulfatiglandales; family Desulfatiglandaceae; genus Desulfacyla. The sequence goes on from JAOZQV010000047.1 coordinate 14,083, forward strand.
TCCATTTATAATATACCATGAGGAATATTGAAGCACAATGTGTGCCACTTGTCAACAGGAATAATGCTGAGAGGTCGTTGCCACCGATACTGGCCGGTAGGTTATTGCGTCAAGTCACTTCGCGGAACGTAATTTCCCAGTTGGGCACCCAGAGTCGATATAATGACGCCTGGAAAACCCTAAAATATACGAAAAACAGTTCACCTTGCTCTTGCCGGTGCCGGCAAAGTCAATGGTATAGGGGCTCCAGTCCATTTGCCCCTGCAGACCGGGTTCGGTCTCAAACCTGATAATAGGGCTTTTCTTTGGGGTTGGTCGTAATACACGCAACCGTTCCCTGAGGATACTGACACCGCCGGTATAACCCGCATCTCTGATTTCCTCAAAAACCCTTTGAATTTTTAAAAGATGAGGTTCTCTTTCGAACCATAGGGACACATGACAC
>JAOZQV010000365.1 GCA_029932035.1 Deltaproteobacteria bacterium
TAATCTTACTCAACACGATTATGATTAAGAGTACGATTAAGATTATGATACGCCCATAAAGTCCTTCTTACGGGCAATTGCGAATAGATTGTAGGTTTTCTTTGCGCCTTTGCGTCTTTGCGCGAGACCTTTTCTTTTCGGGGTTTCCCCGGGTTTATGGAGGTAAACAATGCTGACTCAGGATTTTACGCTTTATGATGTTATATGCCGCAATGCCCAGTGCCATCCCAATCGTGACGCCATCGTCTTTAACGACCTACGCTTGACCCACAGCCAGTTCAAGGAGCGGTGCGATAAACTGGCTGCAGGTCTTGTGAAGTCGGGTATTGAGAAGGGGGACAGATTAGGGATCGTAGCCCATAACAGCGATGAATTTATGATTCTGTATGGGGCCGCTGCAAAAATCGGCGCCATTCTCCTTCCCGTAAACTGGCGATTTCAGCAGAATGAAGTGGAATATGTCCTCAACGACGCCACCCCCAAGTTTGTCTTTGCAGGGCCCGAATACCAAAAGACTGTTAAAGAGATTGCTGGCAAGGTTGACACCATTGAAAGGTGCTACACCATCGGGGGAGGAGACGCCCCCGACGGGTTTCACCTCTTTGAAACGCTATATTCTGAAGAGGGCGCTGACGCGCAGTTCCTTATTCCGGCAGACTCGGGGTTTGTCATTATTCATACAGCCGCAGTCGCCGGAGAACCGCGGGGCGCCCTGCTGAGCCAGTCCAATGTGGTATATTCCAACCTGCAGATTATGGCCGACGATCATTTGGGACCGGATGACTCCCATATGTGCATGCTTCCCCTATTTCATATTGCTGCGCTGTCCAGGGCAATGGCCGTGATGCACGCTGGGGGGAAAAATGTCATTATTGAACGATTTGACCCGGAACTTACGCTAAACCTCATAGAGAAGGAAAAGGGTACCACCTTTTTTCACTTCCCGCCTATCCTTCAGATGCTCTTGGCAAAGTATGATGAGGCAGAGGGAGGCTACGACCTCTCCAGTCTGAGGCATGTGGGTGGTCTGGACAGCCATGACAACATCATGCGATTAAAAAAGCTTGCCCCTAATGTTGTTTTAGGGACCGGATTCGCCCAGACCGAGGCCCTCCCTGTCACCGGAGGACCCATGGAAGAGAGACCGGGCAGCGCCGGAAGACCCACTCCCTTGTCAAAGGTTATCCTTGTGGACGACTATGATAACGAAGTCCCTGTAGGGACCCCGGGTGAGATCTGCGTCCGATCTCCGGTCGTGTTTTTAGGCTATTGGGGTCGCGACGAAGATACCGCCTATACCTTTAGAAACAACTGGCACCACACCGGGGACATAGGCCGTTTTGACGAGGACGGATACCTGTGGTATGTGAAGCGAAAGTCCGAGAAGGAGTTAATCAAACCCGGCGGAGAGAATGTATACCCCGTTGAAGTGGAAAAAATAATCCTCGAGCACGAGTGCGTGGAAGAGGTCTCCGTAATCGGTGTGCCTGATAAACAGTGGGGTGAGGCCATCAAGGCCATATGTGTGCTGGGGCCGGAAAAATCACTGGAGCCCAAAGAGCTTATCGAGTTTGTGGCATCCAAGATAGCCCGATACAAGAAACCAAAATACGTCGTCTTCGTGGATTCCCTGCCAAAAACGGGAGATGGGGAAATTGATAGGGATCAAGTCAAGAAAAACCACGGGGGCAGATTCTGAACTTCGACAGCAATTCATCCATCCCCCAACACTCCGTCCGCGATCTTCATGCGGGATATCTCCGAGGATGTGCCTGCGATCTGGAGATACTTGGCATCCCGATAGGCCTCCTCTGCAGGATTGCCGCTTAGATAACCCTGCCCGCCTAAAATCTGAAGGGCATGGCTCGCCACCTCTTCCGCGGACTCTGCACAGAATACCTTGGCGCAATGGGCAAGCACGGTAGCCTCCCTGTCTCCTGTTTCCGCCATCCAGGCCGCCCTGTATGTCAACAACCGGGCAGTCTGGAAAAGGGTCACCATCTCCGCTAACTTGAAACCCACTTCCTGATAGGCGATAATCGGTTTGTTTCCACTCCTGTGGCCTTTGGCAAATGTCAGGGCCGCGTTCAAAGAACGCTTGATAAGGCCCAGGCTCGAGACCGTGAGGATCTGATCCTCCCACATTCGGACGGTCTTGAGCTGTTCTTTCCCGTCAAATGGTCCTATAATATAGTTTGATTGGACTGGGCAATTTTCAAGGGAGACCCGGGAAACGGCCAGACCACCGTATCCGAGCATGGAGAGTCTTTGACCAATGGACAACCCCTCTGTCTCTTTTTTGACAAGAAAAAAAGCAAGCCCGTCACCCGTCTTTGCCGCCACCGCAATCCAATCCGCAATAGGCCCGTTAACCACATGACCCTTTGAACCGAAGACCAGGAAGCCGTCATCATTATTTACTGCCGAGGTATTTAGGGGATCGTTCTCAATATTCATGGCATCTTCGGAAATGGCCACTGCCCCTATAAGCCGTCCCTCCTGCAAGGAAGGGATGATTTCATCCTTCTGATCAGGAGTACCGTAAACAGCCACTAATCGGCCGAAGATCCGGGCGGTAACCTCCACTGTCAAATAGAGCGCTGGAGAGATCACAGACAGACTTTCCTGGATTGCCGTAAGCCCCACGCTATTTTTTCCGTCATTTAGACCAGGCGTTAGATAGCCTGCCTCACCGAGGACCATAAGCCACTTCATGGTCGCATCGCGAATGTCATTAACGTCGCCACTTTCAAGGTTTGCAAGGGCGGCCCTGGAATCCGCGTCAAACAGTCCCCTGATCTTCTCACAAAAGGCCTTTTCCGTTTCTCCAAAATCGAAATTCATAGCTTAAGTTCCTTTATACAGATCTCGTCAAATCAACTTGGAGATAATCATCTTTGCTATCTCTGAGGTTCCGCCGCCGATAGGCGCAAGTCGGCCGTCTCTGAAGGCCCTTTCCACGTCATATTCGTGGCAGTACCCGTACCCGCCGTGCAGGGTCACCGCATCGTTGGCTGGACCGAGGCTCCAATCTCCGATAAAGAGTTTGGCCACAGCCGCCTCGAGATGATTAAGGGGTTTCCCCTGATCTTTGCTCCAGGCAATACGGTAAACTAAGGACCGGGCCGCCTCAATAAATATTTTGACATCCGCCAATTTGTGTTTAATGGCCTGAAATTGAGAAATGGGCCGGCCGAACTGGTGGCGCTCCCCGGCGTATCGGATACATTTATTGAGGACATAGGTCATACCCCCGACAAACGGGGCCATAAGTGCGCTTCGATCCCACTCCACTGTCTGCATGGCCATGAGGAAACCGGACCCTTCCTGACCGATCAGGTTCTCCTTTGGGATTTTGCAGTCATCAAAAATAAGCTCCGAGGTATGAGAACTCCTCACCCCCATTTTGTTCAGGTTCTTTCCTGCGGAAAAACCGGGGGTGCCCTTTTCTACTATAAAGGCGGATATCCCTGTATGTTTTTGTTCCTTGTCGGTCTTGGCATAGACAACCGCCACATCTGCAACAGGCCCGTTTGTGATAAACATCTTGTTCCCGTTCAGGACATAACCATCTTCCCGTTTTTGTGCGTGCATGGTCATAGATGCTACATCCGAGCCTGCGCCCGGCTCAGTGAGCCCCATACAGCCTATCAATTCGCCCGAGCACAACTTTGGGATATATTTTTCCCGCTGGGCATCCGTTCCATGTGTAAAGATAGTATCGGCGCAAAGAAAGGTGTGGGCGCCATAGGCAAGTGACAGACCGCCGTCCACACCCGCTTCACCTAACGCCTCTCCCGCTAAAGTTGTTGTTACCACATCCGCGTCGCTCCCTCCCAGGCTTTCCGGGAAATGAAGCCCTAAGATGCCGAACTCGCCAAGCCTTCGAAAGGACTG
>JAOZQV010000366.1 GCA_029932035.1 Deltaproteobacteria bacterium
GAGATGCCCGAAACACCCCATGAACTCTGTCCAAGCACCTTGGAGGGAGTGAAGAAGGTTATCGGTCTTCAGATCGTGTCGGGTTACAGCGAGCAGGTGAACCACCTTTTAGGCGGGGTTCGGGGTTGTAACCATCTGACCCATCTCATCTTGGTTATGGGGACCGCGGCTCTACATGGGTATTGGACCCACTATTCCCGCAATCGTCACCCTATTCCCCGTTCTCTCGATGAATTCAAGGGCCTGTCCAGCCTGATTAATAGCTGCAAGCTTTGGGGAGAGGATGGCCCGATAATGGATGAGATCCGGACAGTCCTGGCAAATCCGGATGGCCCCGTAGATTGACCTTATCCACAGCGCAGTCGGATCCCTCGATTACTCAGAGAGAAGTCCCCCCTAAGTGATGGCCATCAGTAGAATCTCGACTTCACATTAGCAGTTCTGAACAAAGTCTGCGAATTCATCAAATCAAAAAACGTTTGACATTAAAACGATTGTTTGATACAAACGTTTGTATCAAACGAGGGGATGGTTTTATGGGCAGAGCAGATAACGCTATATCAAGGGAAAGACTCTTAGATGAGGCAGAGGCCCTGTTTGCGGAGAAGGGGTTTCATGCGGTCACGGTCAGGGAAATTACAAAGGCCGCCCATTGCAATCTCGCTTCGGTGAATTATCATTTCGGCAATAAACAGAATCTCTACTTAGAGGTCTTCCGTGCCCGATGGATACCACGGGCCGTGAAGATCCAGGCAGGTTTCAAAGGCGCTCTTTCGGCCCGGGATGGAAAGTCTCTCTCCGGCATTGTCCATGCCCTGGCCGAGGCTTTTCTGAAAGGACCATTGACGGATAATGAACGCTTGCGTCATTCCCAGCTTATGATCAGGGAGATGGTCATGCCAACCCCTGCCGCAGATATCCTGGTTGAGCAGGTGATTAAGCCCTTTTTTGGAGAACTGGCTATCCTGCTTCGGCCCTTTCTGGCCGAGGATATAGAAAATGAGCAAGTGATGCTCAACATCCTGAGTATTTTTTCAATGGTGATCTATTTTAATTTCGCCAGGCTGCCGGTCATGCGTGTCACAGGGCGGGAATATGATGACGATTTCAAGGAGAGGCTGGTGGAACATATCGTTCAGTTCTCTCTGACAGGGTTAGATATGAAAAGGAAGGGGGGGGCGTGATGGACAGGCGCCTCTTAGGTTTTCTTTTTCTGATATTGTCCGCCTGCCTGATGGCCGGCGGATGCATGAAGATGGGGCCGGACTTCAAAAAGCCGGATCTTCAATTTGCCCAGCCGGAAAGGTTTCAGTATCGGACTAAGAATGCTAAGGTCGTTGTACCGGAGGACCGATGGTGGGAGGTTTTCGGTGATCCGCAAATTAATGGCCTGGTGAAAAGGGTGCTCAAAAACAATCCGGATCTTCAGCAGGCTGCAGCGCGTATTCTGGAATTGCAGTACCAGGTGATTCAGACCCGGGCGGATCGATTTCCGGCCCTGGGGTTGCAGGGCGGAGCTCAGCGACAACATGAACCGGAATCCATTCTCGGTCCGGGCATTCCCATTGGCGGAACCGTGAACCAGTACAGCTTTTCGCTGCCGGCATCCTTTGAGATGGATCTGTGGGGAAAATATGCACGGGCAGAGGAAGCCTCCCGGGCGCAACTGTTGCAGGAAGAAGAAAATCGGCTGACCCTTTCCCAGAGCCTGGTGGCTGAGGCCGTCAGCCTTTATCTGCAGATCCAATCCCTTGAAAGACGGATCCAGATCACCCTTCAGAGTCTGAAGAATTACCAGGACAGCGTCACATTTGTGGAACGGCGTTACAAGCGGGGATTAACCAGTATCTTAGATCTCAGGCAGGCCCGACGAACCCTGAACCAGGCAAAGGGACAGATACCTCAGCTCAGGCAGGAACTGGGCGCCGCACAGCAGGCACTTTCCGTGCTTTCAGGGAAATATCCCAAAACCCGTAAACCTTTATCCCAACCCGAGGACTATTACAAAAAACTTAGCGCCATACCGCCTGGTCTGCCGAGTGAGCTTCTGTTGCGCAGACCGGATATTCGAGCCGCCGAAGCTCAATTAAAGGCCTTAAATGCTCAGATCGGCGTGGCCAAGGCCAGCCGTTTTCCAAGCATCAAACTGACGGGCAGTTACGGCTATGCCAGCGAAGAATTGGCCAATCTCTTTCAGCCCGGGGCAATTTGGAGCCTGGCTGCGGGACTGGCCCAGCCCCTCTTCGATGCCGGTCGATTGAAGGCCAATCAACGGGCCGCCGAAGCACGATATGCACAGGGAGTTGCGGGATACAGTAAAGCGGTTCTGAACGCTTTCAGAGAGGTGGAAAACGCGCTTTTGACCCGCAGAAAACAGATTGAGCGTCGAAGGGATGTCGTGAGCTTTTTGGTGGAAGCCCGTGCCACCCAACGGGTAGCGCAAACCCGTTATGTTCGCGGGCTGGTGGATTACCTGACCGTGTTGAATGCCCAACAAACACGATTTCAGGCGGAAGATCAATTGCTGCTTGTGGAGTTGACGATCCTGGCGAATCGTGTCACCCTGCATCGGGCCCTGGGCGGTGGTTGGGGAATGCTTCCCCCGGTCAAGGGAAAAGAGACTGAAGGCCTTGGGTCATACACGATTTGGTAAACGGGGGTAAGGCTGGATGCTGGTTGTAGCGTAGCGGAAATCCCGTTTTTAAGCGGGAATACTGGAATTGACTATTGACTACTGACTATTGAAAAACCTGCAACCTGCAACCCGCAACTCGCAACCCGAAACTGGAGCTCCCTGGCTTTTCAATCGACAATCAACAATCGACAATCAATAATCCAAAGGCCCGCAACCCGCAACATGTAACTTGAGAGCTATGCTATGAACAAAACAAAGAAAAGAATGTTGCAGACAATTCTGACCCTTGGTCTTATTGCATTAGGCGCATTCGGCATGATCAAACTCACTGAAAGCAGGCCCCAGATCAAGAAGCAGAAGGTCGCGAATCCCCTGCCAATTGTTCGGATTATGGAGGTGAAAACCGCATCCCGGTCTGTTGTCATAAAAGGGGAAGGAACGGTCAGACCGCTGCAGGAAATTCATATAGTACCCCAGGTAGACGGCAAGGTGGTCTATATTGCCCCCTCTCTTATTAATGGCGGAGAATTCAAAAAGGGGAAGATCCTGTTAAGTATTGAACCTGAAGATTACAGGTTAGCGGTAATCCTTGCCCAATCCAAGGTGAAAAACTCTGAAAGCCTGCTGCATATGGCCAAAGAGGAAACAGAGGCTGCAAGGGAGGAGTGGTTCCAACTCTATGCGGACAGTGCGGAAAAGGACAAGGCTCCCCCGCCTCTGGTCCTCAAACAACCGCAATTGACGGCAGCCAAAGCCAAATTGGATGCGGATAAGGCCAACCTGAAAAAGGCCAGGCTGAATCTTGAACGGACCAAAATAAAGGCGCCCTTTGCCGGGAGGGTGGAACAGGAAGATGTGGACCTCGGAGAGTATGTGAGGCCTGGAGAAAAATTGGCCACGATCTTTTCAACCGATTCTGCAGAGATTGTGGTGCCCTTAGAGGACGAGAGCCTGCAATGGTTTCACGTCCCCGGTTTCACACCGGGCAAAGGCCCCGGGGCCCATGCAACCATCCAGGCCCGGGTCGCGGGCAGGGAGCGTTCATGGGAGGGGCGAGTGGTCAGGGCAGAGGGGAAATTAGATGAACAGACTCGAATGGTCGGCGTGGTGATACGGGTCAAGAGGCCTTATGCTTCAAAACCGCCCCTCGCCATGGGCCTGTTCGTAACTGTGGAAATCAAGGGCCATAATATCCCTGATATGGCCATTATCCCCCGCAGCGCCCTTCATCAGGGGAATG
>JAOZQV010000048.1 GCA_029932035.1 Deltaproteobacteria bacterium
GGAGAAGGTAGTGGTATGAATGTCACTCTAAAGCTAAAGATCCTTCTTATGGTTGGCATTATTACGCTCGCTTCGCTTTTGGGCTGTATTCTGTTAATTTATAATGCCGGGGTTATCGGAAATAGTCTGCGACTTGAAACTGAAAAGCACATTAAGGCGCTTATCGGAAAAAACGCTGAGAGAATCGGATCCGCAATGCTTCTCATGGAGAGGAATGCGGATGACCTTGCAACGGCGGGAGAGGCCTTTTTTGGAATCTGCAAGGCAACAAACCAGGATATTACCGAACAGATTAAGGAATATTTGATCAATAATTTTAAAAAACTGCCGAGAGCGATCGGGGGCGGTCTGTGGTATGAACCTTACGCCCTGTTTGACAAAAAGCGCAATTATGGGCCGTATGTTTACAGGGAAAATGACGAGGTATTTTTTACCTGGGACCTGAACACAACTACCTATGACTACCACAACCAGGACTGGTATCGGCTTGCAATTCCAAAGAAATGGGACAGAGCAGAGGAGAGACCCCTCAGGATTTACTGGACAGATCCATATTTTGACGAAGCAGCAACCAAAGCCCTTATGATTACCGTCGATGCGTTGATGCATGACCAACAGGGCAAAATAATCGGTCTTTCCACCGTTGATTTCAGCTTGGAGGATTTAAAGGAGATGGTGGCCCGAATGACTGTCACCCCCAACTCTCTCCCCTTTGCAGTGGATCTTTCAAGCGGTTTGTTGATATCATTTCCCGCTGATCCGTCCAAAGTTCTAAGAAGAATTGATGATCTTGACTGGGGGGAGAAACTCGAACAGGTTAGAAATGTCAAGCCTGGAAAAGTTGTCGTGAACCTGCTCTCACTACACGGCAATAAGTTTTTGTTATTCTACGCTGTCACCAAGACCGGAACAGCCCTCGGTATTTTAGCGCCCTATGATGAGCTTTATGCACACATCAACCAGCTGAATCGCTCAAATATGTATACGTCGTTTATTGTTATCTTTGTCCAGATTGTTTTATATCTTCTTATTGCCCTGTTTATGGTGAGGCGCATATGCAACCCAATCAGCAAACTGACGGATGTTGCACAGGAAATTGCAGAAGGTGATTTAACCCGCGCATCCAAATCCTTGGCTATTATAGAACATAGCAGCCCTTCGGATAGGGACGAGACAGGGCGGTTATTGGCCGCATTTCAGGGTATGAACAGAAACCTCAATGCCCTGTTTGGTCAGGTCCAGCGCTCCGGGACCCAGGTAGCCACTTCATCAACTCAGATAGCCGCTTCTTCAAGACAGATTGAGGCTACAATCAGCGAACAGGCTACTTCCACTAATCAGGCAAGCGTTTCCTCAAAACAGATTTCCGCCACAGCAAGCGCTCTATCTGATACCATGAATGAGGTGGCAACGGCAGCGTCTGAGACTGCAAATCTGGCCGGGTCAGGCCAGGCTGGTTTAGAAGAGATGGAGATGTCAATGCAGGGTGTGCTGGATGGAACAGCATCAGTTTCTGCAAAGCTCGAGGAAATCAAAGAAAACGCCCTGGGCATAGGTTCTATTGTGTCTACGATGACCAGGGTAGCGGATCAGACGAACCTGCTCTCTCTCAATGCAGCAATCGAAGCTGAGAAGGCCGGTGAGTACGGTCTCGGGTTCTCCGTGGTAGCAAGCGAGATTCGGAGATTAGCAGATCAGACCTCCGTAGCAGTATTGGACATTGAGGATATGGTGAACAATATGGAGGCATCCGTATCGGCCGGGGCTACTGAAATGGATGCATTTTCGCAGCAAGTGTGTTCAGCGGTCAATAAAATCAACAAGACAGGGAAGCAACTCGATGGTATCATGGAGAGAGTGCGTACTCTGCCGCCCCGTTTTGAAATAGTTAATGAAGGGATGGGGGCACAGTCCGAGAGCGCCGGTCAGATCAGTGAAACCATGAATCATTTGAACATTATAACCCAGAACACCCTTGAGGCCTTGCGGGAATTTAACTATGCAGCCGAATATCTGCGAGAGGCTGCCCAGGATCTGCAGGATGAAGTCTCACGCTTCAAGGTAAACTGAGGTGGTTAACAATCTCTAAGGTGAAAATAATGAGAATTATGCTAAAGCACAAGGTGATCGGTTTGCCGGTGGTAGCGGCGATACTACCGGTACTCGTCATGTTTATCCTGACGTCTATGGAGCAGAGACATGTTACCCGGCAAATCGAAGACGGTTTAGATCTCCTGGCTCAAAAGAATATCGAAGGGATTGCTCTCGCGATACATAACACATTTGAAGCCACAAGCAAGATGCTTCAGATGGAATTAGACCGCAATTTGGAGGGGTTTTCACTCCTTCTTGAAGAGATGGGAGGAATTTCGAAGTCATCAAATATGGAATCCTGGGATGCTGTTAACCAGCTTACGGGAGCCAAGAAAAGGGTATTGCTCCCAAAAATGCTCGTTGGGGGTGTATGGATTGGTAAAAACAGGGCTATAAACGGGCCTACACCCTATGTGGATGATGCACACACCCAGTTCGGAGGAACCTACAGCATTTTTCAGCGTATGAATGAGCAAGGGGATATGATTCAGGTAGCAACTAACCTGCCGGCCTCTAAGGATTACAGGGCCATTGAAAGCTATATCCCTGCTCTCTATAAAGACGCTCGAAATCCGATTATTTCCACCATACTGAAAGGCAAGGTATACACCGGCCTCGCATATGTTGTGAATAGCTGGTACATATCCGACTTTAAACCGATCACTGACAACAGGGGAAGGGTTTTAGGCATGCTGTTTACCGGGATGGTCAATAAACCCCCTGATAGTCTGCGCCGGGCTGTTATGGATACTAAAGTTGGAAAGACCGGATATCTTTATGTCCTTGGCGGTCAGCTCCCCTTTCACCGGGGACACTATATTATTTCAAAAGATGGAAAACGTGATGGTGAAAATATCTGGGATTCGAAGGATAAAGATGGCCGTCCTTATATTCAATCCATAGTAAACAAAGCAGTTGGATTAAAGAAGAAGGAAGTGGCATATGAACGGTATCCGTGGCAAAATATCGGGGAGTCCGCTCCACGGTGGAAAGTGGCTGCCTTTACCTATTTTGAGCCATGGGACTGCGTTATTGCGGCCAGCGTATATGAAGATGATTACTATGATGCAAGAGAGAAGGTTGAAGCCTCAATGTCTCAAATGCTCTGGGTTATGCTCATAAGCGGGCTTGTTATGCTTGTCCCGGTTATTGGAATTGCCTTCTTCTTGGGAAATAAGCTTACCAAACGGATCATTCTGATAACCGCCATATCAAAAGAGATCGCCAGGGGCGATCTTTCATCGGCTGCTGCCTCTGTCAAATCCTTGGCCGTGGTAGATGATTCCGGTGATAAGGCCGGGTCTGAGGACGAAACAGGGCACCTGCTCGGCTCCATCAAGACCATGGCTGAAAGTCTTAATTCCTTAGTCGGCCAGGTTCAGCGATCCGGGATCCAGGTCACCTCATCTTCAACCGAATTAACCGCCACTGCGAGAGAGCAGGAGACCATCATGTCAACTCAGATAGAATCTACCAAAAGGGCAGTGAGGTTGGCAGAAGAGATCTTTCGCGTTGCAACGGAACTGGTGGAGACCATGCAGCAGGTCGGAGCAAAGTTCCAGGAAACGGCAGGATTTGCAAGTAAGGGCCAAATAGACTTAACGCGCATGGAGGAGGCCATGGGAAATATGGAGGCCGCTTCCAAATCCATATCCGGCAGGTTGGAGGCTATTAATGAAAAAGCTGAAAATATCACGAACGTGGTAACAACCATTACAAAGGTTGCGGACCAGACCAACCTCCTTTCTCTGAATGCGGCCATTGAAGCGGAGAAGGCAGGGGAGTACGGAAGGGGGTTTAATGTCGTGGCGCGAGAAATACGGAGGTTAGCGGACCAGACTGCCGTGGCCACCTTAGATATTGACCAGATGGTCCAGGAAATGCAATCCGCGGTTTCTGCGGGCGTTATGGAAATGGATAAATTCATAACAGAAGTAAAGGGCAGTGCGGAAGACGTCGGTAAAATCAGTTCACAGCTAACACGAATCATTGAGCAGGTTCAGAGCCTGTCACCGAGATTCGAGGATGTTAATGTGTCCATGGATCTGCAATCCGAGAATGCCCGGAAAATAAATACCTCTATTGCAAACCTAAGTGAAGAGATGCATACTACCGCTGAATCGTTAAGGGAATCGTTTTTAGCTATTGAACAATTGAACGAGGCTGCGAGAAGTCTTCAGGACGAGGTGTCACGCTTTAAGGTCAGTTAAGGAAATTGATAATTGAAAACTTCCTCAAATAGTCAATATTCAATCCCGCGATCCCGCGGGATCAATATTCAATTGCTAAAATATACTGTTTTGGCGTCGATCTTTGTCGTCGCCTTTGCTTCTTGTCCTTCGTTTGCAGCTCCTAAAGAACTAACGCTGGCAGTCGGGTTGGCCATACCCCCTTATAATATCCCGGAGACCAAGTCGGGGATAGAACTCGATATTGTGCGAGAGGCGCTTAAGGATAAGGGATATACGATCAAACCAAAATATGTCCCGTTTGTGCGTGTTAAGAGGGAGCTCAAGGATCAGACGGTAGATGGGGCTTTGACCATCAATCCGGACTCTGGCATAGAGGCCTTTTACTCTGATGAGCATATTGTTTGTGAAAATGTTGTGATAAGTTTGAAGAAGAATAGTTTCAATATTAAGGATGTAAACGGGCTCAAAGGGAAAAGCGTTCTCGCGTTTCAAGATGCAACCATATACTTGGGGAAAGATTTTGCCTCCATGGCAAAGGAAAATCCTGACTATAGAGAGATCACCAAACAACAGCTCCAGATTAATTTACTATACAGCAATCGCGTGGACACAATTGTTTTGGATGAAAATATTTTTTACTACCACCGCCGGGAAAACGATATGGTGGATACCTCTCTGCCTATTGACACTTGGCATATCTTTGTACCAACGCCCTTTAGCGTTGCGTTTGTTGATGAAGAAGTCAGGGATGATTTTAATGAGGGGCTGAAAAAGTTGCGTAAAACCGGTCGCTATGATCAAATATGGGGGCAATATGTTATAGGTCAGGGGTTCAATGGTTCACGGTTAAGATAGAGGAATTAGATTAAGGGGTATAGTCATGCGTAATTGGAGCATAGTAGCAAAAATAGTAGCATCTGCCTGCGGTATTGTGTGCACCCTGGTTCTATTAGGCGGGTTTGTTTTGATTAAGTTCGAAATAAAAATGGTTGGCAGTTTTACCAAGGAAATCTTATCGGGGATACACCACTTTATTGATGAGAGAGCGGAGGAGGAAAAAAAGTCTCTAAGGGAAGATGTAAAGTTTAGCGCGGAAATCCTCAGTGGTATTGGCGCCACATATCTATACAACCTTGATCAAGACGGTTTAAAGCATTCTCTCCGCCCTTATATGAATTACACTGAAATAGTGGCAATAAGGGTTTTGGACGAGAAGGGCAAGCCTTTTGCCGCTGCCTGGAGAAAGTCCGGCATTAAAACAGGAGATGCACTACCTCAAGATCTGAAACTTAATGACAGCCTTTCAATTTCGGTAGATTGCATGCAAGATGCAAAGAAAATCGGCACTTTTCGGGTTTACTATATTGATACCCTACTAAAGGAAAAGATCAAAACCCTGAAAAAAGAGGCTTCCGACAAGGCTGAGATCTTTGAAAACACTGCTCGTTCTGAGCTTAATCGTGCTATTGCAAGCCAGACTATTGGGGTTTTTGTCATACTGCTGGCATTGGTTGTTTCTCTGATATTCTTCTTGAGGGCATTGGTGCTTAAACCACTGAATGAGGTTTCGGAAATTGCTCATAAATTATCTGACTTTAACCTTACTGTGGGCATTAATACCAAGAGGAAAGACGAAATCGGGGCCTTACTGAGGGCTATAGATGGGATGGCCACATCTTTTCGGAATGTTGTCGGCCAGGTCCAGCGCTCCGGTATCCAGGTTACATCTTCTTCAACCGAATTGGCAGCCACTGCCAAGGAGCAGGAGGCTACCATGGCAAACCAGATGGAATCTACTAACAGGGTTGTGAAGTCGGTAGAGCAGATTTCCGAAGTCGCAACAGAATTAGTAAAGACCATGGATCAAGTGGCATCAATGTCCCAGGACACTGCGGGCTTTGCAAGCAAGGGCCAAACAGACCTTGCGCGCATGGAGGAGGCCATGGGAAGCATGGAGGCCGCTTCCAAATCCATATCCGGCAGGTTGGAGGCTATTAATGAAAAAGCTGAAAATATCACGAACGTGGTAACAACCATTACAAAGGTTGCGGACCAGACCAACCTCCTTTCTCTGAATGCGGCCATTGAAGCGGAGAAGGCAGGGGAGTACGGAAGAGGGTTCAATGTAGTGGCGCGAGAAATACGGAGATTAGCGGACCAGACTGCCGTGGCTACCCTGGATATTGACCAGATGGTCCAGGAGATGCAATCCGCGGTATCTGCCGGCGTTATGGAAATGGACAAATTCATAGCAGAAGTAAATCGCAGCGCAGAAGACGTGGGAAGGATCAGTATTCAGTTGGCCCGAATCATTGAGCAGGTTCAAGCCCTGTCGCCCAGTTTTGAGAATGTCAATGTTTCCATGGGTCAGCAGTCGGAAAACGCCCAGAAAATCAATCTGTCTATGGCAAATTTAAGCGAAGAGATGCAGCAGACAATGGATTCGCTGCGCGAAACCTATGGCGCTATTGAGCAATTGAATGAGGCCGCAAGAGGCCTGCAGGACGAGGTATCACGCTTCAAGGTAGAGTGAGGGGATTGAATATTGAATATTGAAGATTGAATATTGCAGTCTCTGGTGGAGGCTACGGAGTGATGAGTATTGCCGGATAACCGGATAAACGGATGACAAAGTAGGTTGGTGATTCATGATTCGTTTGTTTTTTATTATATTATTTCTTTTTAGTTCTGTTCCGGTCAGTTCTGCTGAGACGATCATTCTGGGCGCTGAAAATGACTGGGTCCCTTACTCAAACCATGACGGCACGGGGATGGCGAATGAGATCGTTCTTGCCGCTTATAAAGCAGTTGGCATTGATGTCAAGTTCCAGGTAGGTCCCTATAACCGGTTATTGAAAATGGTCAGAAATGGAGAGATCTTAGGGGCATTCAACGTCCCGAAGGAGAGTTCCAATGAGAAAGAATATATTTTTGGAAAGACGCCGCTTTTCACTGCTTTGTCGGCCTATTATTATAATGTCGAGGAACCGTTGTCCGCCACTCGAAAAGAAGAACTGGTAAATGGTGAAAAGGTGGGAGTGGTCTTTGATTACGGATATGGCGAGTTTTTTTCTAATAATGATCGGGTCACTAAAATAAAAGTGAGATCAGATTTGCTGAATCTGCGGAAATTGGCAAAAGGTCGGATTGATGCGACAATATTGTACGATAAGACTGCCCAAAAACTCATTAAGGAAAACGGTTTGACCGGCAAAATTTTAGAGGCCTTTGACAGTGAAACCGCTGGAGTCTATGTCGCCTTTTCCAAGGTTTTTCCCAAGGCCCAATATTATGCTGACAAATTGGATGAAGGTCTCGCCATTATTAAAGCCAACGGGATCTACAAGCAGATTATGGATGCCTACTGAGGTTGGGTGAGTGGTTGGGACGGACGCTGTATTCATTGTCGGGTTGCGGGTTACAGGTTGCGGGTTGCGAGTTACGGGTTTTTCAATAGTCAATAGTCAGTATTCAATATTCAATCCACAGAGGGGGGGGCGCAGGGGATGCTGGTACTGCTCTTTTATTTGGGCGACGTTATGTATACCATGAAATGTGAAAGGGTAAGGGAAGTCGCCCCGTTGGTCAAACTCAAGGAGATACCTCATGCCCCAGATTACTTTGCCGGTCTCTTCAATTACCGGGGCGTCATTGTTCCTGTAATCGATTTGCGTATCCTCATTCAGGGACGACCGTGTGAGATGCGGTTGAGCACACGGATTATCCTTGTGGACTATGTTAAAGACGACAATACGCCATATATTCTCGGGCTTATGGCGGAACGGGTGACCGAGGCAGTAAAAAAATCTGAAGACGCTTTTGTATCGCCCGGGCTGAGTATGCAGGATGCTCCCTACCTTGGGGATTTTGTTATGGAGAACAAGGAGATAATCCAATATATTGATTTGGACCTTCTGCAGAACAGCTTTAAGTTTCTACCCATGCTCGAAGGTGGCAATAATGTCCCTGACGATGATTCAGTCCTTGCTTGAGAAAAGGATCGGGGTATCTGCGGAGGCAATTGGCCCTGAAGTCATAGCCAAGGCAGTGCGGCTTCGCGTCGCTGAGTGCGGGTTGGCTGACATCAAGGCCTACCTTAACCTTGTGAAGATGTCCGAAGAGGAACAGGGAAATCTGATAGAAGCTGTAGTTGTGCCGGAGACATGGTTTTTCCGGAACAAGAACTCATTCTCTTTTCTCTCTAATTACGTTACAGGGAAATGGCTGACAAAACATAGGGGCGACCGCCTGCGTGTGTTAAGTGTTCCATGCTCCACAGGAGAGGAGCCTTACTCCATTATAATGGCCCTTATGGATGTGGGGATTGGAGAGAATCGCTTTCATATAGATGGAGTGGATATAAGTGAGGCGGCCCTCGGCAAGGCTAAAGCAGGGATCTATACCAAAGGGTCTTTCCGGGGCGATGATCTGGCCTTTAGAAAACGCTATTTTGAACCAAAGGGCGATGCCTATCAGCTTAACGTTGGCGTCAGAAAAAAGGTACGTTTTATTAGGGGGAATCTGTTAGATGACCGCTTTTTTGTGGACCAAGAGCCCTATGACATCATCTTCTGCCGCAATCTATTAATCTATCTAAGCTCAGAGGCAAAGGGGCGTGTTTTTGAAATCCTGGACCAATTGTTAGTGAAGTCCGGGATCCTGTTCTTGGGCCATGCGGAACGACAGGCTGCGATCGAGTGGGGATTCGCTGGTATCCCTGAATTTGGTGTTTTTGCCTGTCGGAAAGAACGACGCAAAAGGGAAAATAGGTCTAACCCGGCTGTTCATGTTCAACCTCAGCCCTGCCAGAGACTGTTTGAAAAGGTCGGCAAGAGACTTCGGGCACTTCCCCGTTCGCACCCTCCAGTTCCCACTGACGAGGCTTCTCAGCCCGAGGTTTTGAGCGAATTGATAGATAGTGGGAGATCTACTGAAGACCAGAAGGATCTGTTTACTGAAGCCCAGAGATTGGCGGATCAGGGGTCTCTTCTTTCAGCCCTGGAGCTTTGCGACACTTTTTTAAGGGAAAATCCTGTCCATGTTCAGGCCCATTTTCTGATGGGCCTTATCCTTGAAGCTCTGGACAATGAGGAAAGGGCCGAAGAATTTTTTAACAAAGCTATTTACCTGAATCCTAATCATTACGAGTCCCTGAATCACCTCTCCTTTGTTGTTGAGGATCGTGGCGACAAGAAGAGGGCTGCCCATCTGCGAAGGAGGGCACAGCGGGTTTCTCAGCGCTGGTGAAGGTTCTAAAAGGATCGATTATGCAGAAGGAAGAAAGCTGCTGGAAACAGATAGGGGTATGGGGGAAAGAAGAACCCCGCTGCCCCAAACTTAAAGAGGTTATCCATTGCCGCAATTGCGATCTGTTTACCCAGGCGGGCAGAAATCTCTTAGAACGTGATCTCCCGGCAAAATACAAGAATGAGTGGGCCCAGGTCTTATTGGAAAAAAAGGGTGAGGATCTGATCGGGACATTCCCCGTGGTTACATTTCGGGTTGAAGGGGAATGGTTGGCTCTCCCGGCCCGGCTTTTTTCAGAGGTTATAGACAAGGTTAGCATCCACAGTCTGCCTCACCGAAAAAAGGATGTCTTGAATGGCCTGGTAAATGTTCATGGTGAAATGCAGATATGCGTTTCGTTAGAACACCTGATCGGCCTGGAGGAAGAAGCTGAAGATACGAAAAAGAAACAGAGATTGCATGACCGGATGATGGTGGTGAGCAAGGATGGAGATATCTGGGTCTTCCCGGTGAAAGAGATCCATGGGATTCATCATGTCCATCCCGATCTATTCCAGAATGTTCCTGTGACCGTTGCCAAATCCAAATCCGCTTTTACTAAGGAAATTTTCAAATGGAAGGATAAACACGTGGCTTTATTAGATGACGAACTTCTGTTCTACAGCCTAAAAAGGAGTATACAGTGACAGAAGGGAACGGGCAAGACCAGGACGATCTTTCCATGATGGAGCTATTCAGGTCAGATGTGGAGATCCATGCCGGGACAATAACCGATGGCCTCTTGGCGCTTGAGGCCAATCCGGACGCCTTAGACAGGATCGAGGCCATGATACAGGCCGCACATTTTATAAGGGGAGCTGCGCAGATCGTTGAACTGGATGCAGGGGTAAAGGTGGCCCGGACGTTGGATGAATGTCTTGTCGCTGCTCAGAAGGGTGGTGTGTCATTAAGCTCAGATCAGATCAATATTTTGCTTAAGGGTGTTGATCTGCTCAACCGCATGGCTGAGGCTGCTTGCAAAGGAGAACCGGAATGGATTCCTGACCACGAGGAAGAGATTGAGAGCCTAATGGCGAATATAATTGTTTCTAAGGAAACGCTGCCCGGTTCGGATGGGGATGCCTTCTCAGAGGAAAAATCCCGAACAGAGGTCGAAGAAATCCCGCCCAGGGTGGAGCAATCGCTATCCCCACATGCCATTCCAGAAAAAAGTGAGGACGCAGATCTTGAGGAAGCAGCATTGATGTCAGATCCGGCCATGCTGGATCTGTTTCGCACTGAAACACAAAATAATGTTGCAATCTTAAACGACGGACTCTTGGCCTTGGGAGACAACCCTGATGCCCCAGACCGACTTGAAACCTTGATGAGGGCTGCTCACTCCATAAGAGGTGCGGCACGGATGATGGGTTTTGACGACGCCGCGAATGTAGCACATTCAATGGAGAACTGTTTTGTTGCGTCCCAGAAGGGCGAGATATCCTTAGTTACACATCAGATCGATATCCTCCTCAGGGGCGTTGATATGCTCAACCAAATTGCTGACGCAGCAGGGGAGGGGGGGGCAGCATCGGTTGAAAGGAACCAGAAAGATATCGAACCGTTGGTTGAGGCTATAAGGGGGATCCTTTTTCCGAAGACACCGATCCCACAGGAGCCCGCGCCATCGCTCCCTTCAACCGGTCCGATCTCAGAGCAAGGGAGTAAGACAGGAACTGAGGGCACCGCCGTAATCTCTGATCCCACCATGTTAGATCTTTTCCAGACTGAGGTTGAAACCTATGTGGCCGTATTAAATGACGGCCTGTTGGCCTTGGAAAACGATCCTGGAGCAACAGATCAATTAGAGGCCCTTATGAGAGCGGCACACTCCATAAAGGGCGGGGCCAGGGTAGTGGGTTTGGATGTTGCCGTCAGGGTGGCCCATGTCATGGAGGACTGCTTTGTGGCAGCTCAAAAGGGGGAGGTGTCCTTAGGGTCGGATCAGATCGACATCCTGCTCCAGATTGTAGATCTACTGACCCAGCTTTCTCAATCTCTCAGTGAGGGTGGCATGGATTGGGTGAGTCAACACCGTCATGAGATTGACCGTCTAATTGGTGCCATTTCGGCAATTATCGATGGAGAGTCAGCTATCGAGGTTTCTCCAATGGAAGTGACGCCTTCCATGAAACCTGATCCGCCGGCCGAATTACCGGCAGAGCCTGTCGAACCCCTCACAGATACTGCTGTGGGGCTGCCGATCCCCCAGGAAGTAGGCGAAACGTTGCCCAAGCAGGGTCTAACGGAAATGGACCGGACAGTGCGGGTAACGGCAGCGAAAATTGAACGCCTAATGGGCCAGGCCGGAGAGGTAGTTGTGAGTTCGCGGGGCCTTCCAGCCTTTTCAGAAGCCCTCCTGGAGCTGAAGAGAAGTCATTTTGAACTGCTCACTATTTTGGACGGGTTGCAGGAAATCTTGGTGCAAAGAGGGAGCGACCCCCATGCCTCTGATCTCTTGCTCCAGGCGAGAGAAAAAACCAAGGGAATAGGTCTGAATCTGGCTGAGAGATTGAACCAGTTCGATATATTTAACAGCACTTCAGTCGCCCTTTCTGATCGTCTCTACCATGAAGTTATTTCCGTACGGATGCGCCCCTTTTCTGACGGGGTTCAGGGCTTTCCGAGGATGGTGCGTGATCTTGCCCGTGAATTAGGCAAGAAAGTGCGCTTCGATATCATGGGGAAGGCCACGGAAGTGGATCGGGACATTTTGGAGAAATTGGATGCTCCCCTCAATCATCTTCTGCGCAACGCCATAGATCACGGGATTGAACTCCCTGCAGATCGTCTAACGGCTGGAAAACCTGAAACCGGGAACCTGCGTTTAGAGGCCACTCACCGATCGGGTATGCTTATGATAACGATTTCCGACGATGGCCGGGGGATCAATATGGAGAAATTGAGGGAAAAGATTGTGCACAAGGGCCTTGCCGGTACTGATATGGTCAAGAAGATGACCGAGTCGGAACTCATGGACTTTCTATTTCTTCCTGGATTTTCCACGGCAAAAAATGTCACTGAGATTTCAGGACGGGGCGTGGGTCTTGATGTGGTTCGTAATATGGTCCATGAGGTGGGCGGAGTGGTTCGCGCCGTATCCAAGCCGGGAGAGGGATTAATCTTTCATATGGAGCTGCCTCTGACGCTCTCTGTGGTTCGGACCTTTTTGGTGGAGATCGCCGGAGAACCCTATGCCTTTCCCCTTGCCAGAATTGACAGGTGTCTCGAACTCTCAAGATCAGAAATCGATACAGTGGAAGACCGTCAATACTTCCGGTTTGACGACAACAATATCGCGTTGGTTGATATCCACCACGTCTTGGAGTTAAACACCCCGCCCCAACAGCAGGAGGAATTATTCGTTGTGGTAGTGAGTGACAGGTTGAACTTCTATGGTCTTTCTGTGGATAGGTTTTTAGGAGAATACGACCTTGTGGTAAGACCACTGGACCCGCGTTTGGGAAAGGTCCCTGATATAAGCTCGGTAGCCGTGATGTTGGATGGTGCGCCTGTTCTGATTTTTGATGTGGAGGACCTGGTGCGGTCTATAGACAACCTCCTTTCAGGCCGCAGGCTCCGCAAACTTAGCAGTGCGACCGATAAAGAAGAAACAAAGAGAAAGAAACGGATTTTGGTTGTGGATGATTCGTTTACTGTCCGCGAGATGGAGCGCAAATTACTTGAAAACAAGGGATATGAAGTAGAAACAGCAGTTGACGGGGTAGATGGCTGGAACGCAGTACGTGCCGATCATTATGATATGGTAGTATCGGATGTTGATATGCCGAGGATGAACGGCATCAAATTCGTAACGCAAATCAAACAGCACGCTGAACTAAAATCCTTACCTGTTATAATTGTCTCCTATAAGGATAAAGAAGAGGATCGGCTTCTGGGTTTGGAAGCAGGGGCCAACTACTATTTGACTAAGAGCAGTTTTGAAGATGACTCGCTCATAAATGCGGCTGTTGATCTCATAGGGGAGGCGTGATAGTGCGAATTGCCATTGTCAATGATATGGCTCTAATTGTGGAATTCCTGCGCAAAATCGCACTGAGCGTTGCGGATCATGAAATTGCCTGGGTAGCCCGAAATGGTGCGGAAGCTGTGCAAAAATGTGCGGGCGATACCCCCGATCTGATTCTAATGGACCTGATCATGCCTGTAATGGATGGTGTTGAGGCCACGCGTCAGATAATGAATCGAT
Organism: Deltaproteobacteria bacterium; assembly: GCA_029932035.1. Lineage (GTDB taxonomy): Bacteria > Desulfobacterota > DSM-4660 > Desulfatiglandales > Desulfatiglandaceae > Desulfacyla. The sequence goes on from JAOZQV010000048.1 coordinate 13,783, forward strand.
CTCCATGTCCGATTCTTGTTGTGACTGCCACATTGGACGGGAATACTCCAAAGGTCTTTGAAGCCATGGGCCATGGGGCCTTAGATGCAACAAATATTCCTGTTATGGGAAATGATCCGGCGGCGCAACAGGGGAGAGATGCTCTATTAAAAAAGATTGAAATGATCGGAAAGCTAAGCAGTCAATCCTCCTTATCCCCATTGCAGAGAAGCTCCCGGCCGGCCGAGAGCAATAGCGCCCCCCCCCTGATCGTTATAGGTTGCTCCACAGGTGGGCCAAAGGCCTTGGCAGAAGTACTTTCCGGCCTGCCGGCAGGACTCGGGGCAGGGGTCGTCATCGCCCAACACGTAGATAGCGAATTTTCCGGAGGCTTAGCAGACTGGCTGAATGGGCAAACCGATCTAAGTGTACACTTGGCATCTGCGGGTGGCCGACCGGCATTGGCAACTGTTTTTTTGGCGGGGCGTAACGATCACTTGATTTTCACCTCGGATCTCCATTTTGCCTACACCACGGAACCGGGCGATATCCCTTTTCGGCCCTCGGTGGACGTATTGTTTAAGAGCGTTGCCA
>JAOZQV010000367.1 GCA_029932035.1 Deltaproteobacteria bacterium
GAAAAAGAGCAGTATCACCATTACCAATGGCGATGGCAAACAGGAAAAGGAAGATCTCAGGTACAACCGGCAGGACTTCTGGGCCACCACCTCGAACAAGCAGCTTAATTTTGTCCAGCACGTCCGCACCATGCTTAAGACCACCGGCGAGGCGGCCGTGGTGGTTCCGGACAATGTGCTGTTTGAAGGCGGGGCCGGGGAAACGGTCCGGCAGAAACTCCTCCAGAATACCGACCTGCATACCATCCTGAGGCTGCCCACCGGCATATTTTATGCCCAGGGGGTCAAGGCCAACGTGATTTTTTTCGAAAACAAACCCGCCAGCAAATACCCGTGGACAAAAGAGGTCTGGTTTTATGACTTCAGGACCAATATCCACTTTACGAAAAAGAAAAACCCGATGACCTATGCCGACCTGAAGGACTTTATCGCCTGCTACAAGCCAGAAAACCGCCACAAAAGGAAAGAAACCTGGTCGGAAGACAATCCCGACGGCAGGTGGCGCAAATTTACCTACGAAGATATCATCGCCCGCGACAAGACCAGCCTGGATATTTTCTGGATCAGGGACGAAAGCCTGGCGGATCTCGACAACCTCCCCGATCCGGATGTGCTGGCCGAAGAGATCATCGAAAACCTCGAAGCAGGGGTGGAGAGTTTTAAACAGATCATGGAATTGATTAATGGAAGATAAGCAATCCATAAGGCTAATGCAGCCGACTCAAAAAAGTCGCGCGGCTGATTAGCGGGGTTATATGAATTTATGCCATAACGTAACTGACCTAAGAAAGGAGGAGTAGCCATGTCGAAAGATATTAATATTAGGTGGGGCTGGCTCAAGGGAATGTATATATACACCATTGTCGGCGCAGGAGGATTTGGTTTGGGAGTCATTTTTATTCCTGACATCATGCGATCTATCTTTGGGTGGCCCAATCAAGACTCAATCGTCTATGGAGTGACAGGCAGTGTCTATTTATCGTTCGCACTTCTATCCATATTAGGCCTTAGGTCCCCTCTCAAATTCGCTCCTGTTTTGTTACTCCAGCTAAGCTATAAGGTGGTCTGGTTCATTGGTGTTGTTCTGCCTCTTTTGGTTGTAGGTAAGTTTCCAATCTACGGGATAGTGCATGTCGTGATATTTGCAACCTTTATTATCGGGGATATCATCGCAATACCTTTCTCATATGTCTTTGCGAAACAGGAAGATTCCTCAATTGGCGCTTAGAGTCGGTTATCGAATTGAAGAAGGCTGTTCAATCAAAGCGTGTCATGCCCTACTGTCAAAGATTAGGAGGCCGGACACCCATGCCCTTTTGACAGGAAAGGGGGTAAATCATGGCAGACAAGATTGTAATGATACACGGTATGTGGGGGGGCGGTTGGTACTGGGAAAATTTCAAGAACTTCTTTGAACAACGAGGGTATGAATGTTTCACTCCAACTTTGAGGCACCATGATGTGGACCCGCAAGATGATCCACACCCCGATCTGGGAGAAACCAGCCTGCTTGATTATGCTCAAGATCTGGAAGAATACATTCATAAGCTTGACGATAAGCCAATTTTGATCGGGCATTCTATGGGTGGACTTCTTGCTCAAATCTTAGGTTCACGAGGATTGGCCAAAGCTCTTGTGTTGCTGACCTCTGCATCCCCGAGCGGGGTAAATGCACTAAAATTTTCCGTCATAAAAAGCTTTTGGAGCGTTCTCACCAAATGGGGGTTTTGGCGTAAACCCCAGCGGTTATCTTTTAAGACTAACGTCTATTCCATGCTGCATTTACTTTCTGAAGAGGAACAAAAAACTATTTATGATAAATTTGTATATGAATCCGGGCGAGCAGCGGGGGAAATCGGATTTTGGTTGCTGGACTTCAAAGGAGCCTTTAAGGTCGATCAATCAAAAGGAATGGCAACTATCGAGCGAATTCCGGATTTTTTTGTCTCTATATATTAGAAGGCCACCAGAATGAGGTAAGGCGGGAGTATGAATAAATCTGGTTTGGTAGAGGCGTTGATGTTGCCGCATGATGTTGTGGTGGTGGTGACTCCCTGAAATTGAGAGTCCCGCTACACCGACTAATAAAAGTGTTTGGGACTCTACCCTTTATGGCTGCCGTTTGTCCGGGTTAGGGGATAAAGGAAACAGAAATAGTAGACGGCAAACGGCATTAAAATAACAAAGAATTGATACAGTCCTTTGTGGGGGGCTAAATAAAAGATCTCGATGGCGGCAACAAGCATACTGAAAACAACTATGGCGACCAGGATACCCAGAAGACTGAGCAGCGCCCGCTTGGCATTTTTTAGTCCCGGTGTCACTCCCACCAGTGAGATCCAAAGGAAGATCTGCAGGTCAAGAGTCAGACTGATGGCCTGTTCCGGATTATAGGAGAGAAAATCTGATCCAGCGATCTGCTCAGTGAGGAATGGAACAAGAGTATGGCGTGCTAACCAACCGACTCCCGATCCAGAGAGTGCGGCTAATAAGGCGCTTCCCATGAAACGAAGGAAGAAGTTTCCATAGGAGATTGACCTCTTTACAGAACACCAGGAGTAGGCTACCCAGACAAAAACAGCAACACAGAGCAATATTTGACCATAGAGATTGTAGACAAAGTTCACTTCCTTTGGTTGAATACCAAGGGTGACACCGATCAATAATGCCCGGATTAGATGATATGAGTAGAAAAAGGGGACGAAACCGAGGAGGATTATCATACACCGCTTCCACCATCTGGTGGGCCAGGCAAATACTACGGCAACAAAGACCACGACCATGGGGCTGGAAAGGCATCCCTCAATGAGCCTGACCGGATAGGGGGCGAATTGCGAGAGGTGACCCCGGAAAAACAGCTCATTCAGGGAAGAGAGTATCCAGAGTGTGTGGGTTTCAATGAGCCCCTTGACAAATACACCAAAGACGCTATTTAGGAATATCTGGTACAGTTGGTAACCACATAAATAGCCGATAGTAAAGAGGGAAAGGGCACGGGATATGACCCTGTTGTTCCTGAGAAAAGGAAGCAGGATATGTTGCGGGCTGTTTTTTGCCCACCAGAGAAAAACTGCCAGTATCCCGACAATAACGATGATTTGACCGATAATGATGTGAAAGGTCCATAAAGACGACGGGAATCGGGATGCCACCAGGATAATCAAGGACGTTCTAAACAAATTTATAAGCAATAGAGTTACAAGGCCGAGGAGCAGGCCCAAAAGACGCGATTTCCATGGGACGGGAAAAGGGAGTATGGCGGCTGCGTACATCATAAACACAAAGCTCCCTGTACATGATTTGGCAATTTCAAAGCGGCCCGAAGCCGTAATTACCGTCCCGTTCGCTACTTCAACATGAAGACCCAAAAAGGATAATACCCATGCCGTGACATTGGCGTTTAACTGGGAAAGGCTGCTTAGAATAACCTGGTGAAACCACTCGCTCTGGTCCAGCCAGTAAAAGGCTCCGATCAGCACACAGAATAAAATGATCCATCTGATGTTTTGCTTATTCATAATCCTTCTTCATATAACTTGAAGGTCTAAATAATCAATATGAATTCTCGAATCAGGCTATAGAGCCTCCGCATAAACTCATAAAACTGTTCAGATGGTGGCAGCTTAAACGTTATACAACCGAATTAAGCATAATTATCTAAGGCTATTTCTGAAGGGATTCCGAGTTTATGCGCCAGCTCTATAGTCAATGCAATTCCGATCGTCAAGGTTAAGGACGTCAGTGGCTGGGATTTCGACTACCTTTTCGACGACTACCGTGCCCTTGCACTACGTTACTCACGAAGCGATGGATAATTTGATCATTTGAATCGAAGGGGGTACAGGAGGACTCGATCCAATGGATATCG
>JAOZQV010000368.1 GCA_029932035.1 Deltaproteobacteria bacterium
CCGGGAAGGACTGGGCAAAGAGCTGTTAGAAGACCCCTACATCCGCTCCGCCTACTTAGGCATGTAGAAATCCTGAATAAATTCACCTTACTTTCCTGTATTTGCTAATAACGGCAAATAAATCGTCAAATAGGAACAATCTCGTTGGGAAAAATGGCGATCTGTTTCTTAGGGGGTTTTAAAAGGAGATGATGGCCAGGATTGAAAAAGGCGCCATGACATCTGATTTTCATTTACAGAGTGTTTCAATAGTACTATCTATAATCTCGTCATAATTTCATGCTGGAAAAATAAACATTTCATTTTGAGGGCCAGACAAAAAGGAGAAGAGAGTGGATCGGGACAAAGATGAAGAAGCACAGGAATTTATGAAAGAGATTGCTGATGATCTTGGATATACGCCGAAGGCCGAGAGGGAACAGCGGTCCAGGGGAGATAATTTAAGGTCTGGACCGGGATTCCTGATTTACGGGGGCATAATAATCCTTCTTTTGATTGCCATTGGCCTCTTTTTTTTCACAGGAAGAAGCGAGGTTGCCAAGAAGGACTTTGCGTCAATACAGGCCGGGCTAAATAGGCTTGAGGATAAACTGATTCGCTTGGATGGGCTGGAAGAGAGAATCGCCCGTCTCGAAAAGCAGGAAAAAAAGCTGAAGCAATCCATTAATAAGATAGGCAAACGCACCTTGAATAAGCAGAAAAAAAGTTCATCTTCACAGGTCAAGAGGCGTTATCATACGGTGCGTTCAGGGGAAAGCCTCTATACTATAGCCAATAAATATGGCATCTCAACGGACAAATTGTGCAGGCTAAACAAGATAACGCCTAAGAAGCCGATTCAACCGGGCCAGAAGCTTTTGGTTGGGCAATAGAGCGCTATTGAAGACTCAATCAGTTATTCTCTTATCGTATGTTTCGTGGATTGCCGATACGAGCGAGGTTAAAGTGAGGTTAACAGGGGTCGGGATTCCTAATTTTTTGCCCTCTCGAACCACGGCCCCGTTAATGAACCGGATCTCAGTAATCCTCTGCCCCAAGACGTCCTGGAGCATGGATGCCTTATTTTCCGCTGTGGCTTGGCACACCTCCAAGACCCGTTCAAAGGGCTTGGGATAGGGCAGGTTAATCCCCTTGGCATTAGCAACGCTCTCTGCCTCTCCAACTGCCATCTTCATCACCGTTCTGGAGCCCTCTATGGCCGGCAATTGGCCGTTTTTCAGCCTGGTTATGGCTGTCAAGGCGTTAATGCCGACATTCACAATCAATTTGCCCCAGATGAGATTCTCCACCTCATCCGAAGAGTGGGTGTCGAATCCTGCATCCTCAAACGCGGAAACGATTTTTGCCACCGGACCATCCGCCGGTCCTGCAGGCCCAATAACCGTTTGCCCCCGGCCTGCATGTCTTGCGTGACCAGGGCCGAGAAGGGTTGCTCCTTCGGAAGTCACACCTCCCAATACTCTTTTTTTCCCAAATACCTCCTCTAACAACTCTAAATTGCCGAGCCCATTCTGAAGGGTAAGAATCGCGGCTCTAAGATCGAGCCACGAAGAGATCTCCTCTGCGGCCGCTCTTGTCTGGTTTGCCTTCACACAGATCAGGGCCACGTCAGTTTCTTCTGGGGCTCTTTCTATTACAGCCGGAACACGAACCCGCTCTTCTCCGGCTGCTCCTTCTATGAGGATGCCACTCTTGTTAATAAAGTCGGCCCTTTCCGGCTTATGATCTACAATCATCACATGATGTCCGGCTGTTTTCAGGCGGCTTGCGAAAAGACAACCCATGGCGCCGGGCCCCACCACCAAAAAATTCATTCGTTTACTCCTGTATTTTAAGTCACTTCATCTTCTCAGCCTCTTCTACCTTCATGGTAAAACTATGCTCGGGCCCGGGGAATATCCCCTTTTCCACCTCTTCTCTGTACTGAATAAGGGCCTCCCGTATTTGGGGGGCCAAATTGATGTACTGCTTTACCATCTTGGGCGTAAATCGCTCGAAGAGACCCACTAAATCATGATAGACCAAGACCTGACCGTCGCAATACTTGCCGGCGCCTATTCCAATAGTAGGGATATTCAGCTCATTGGTAATCTTTGAGGCCACCTGATCCGGGATACATTCCAGGACAATCATGAAGGCACCTGCTTCCTCGAGGTCTTTTGCGGAATTGACAAGCTCTCTTGCTCCTTCTGCGTCCTTTCCCTGAACCTTGAACCCGCTGAGCTTGGTGGCGGTCTGGGGGGTCAGCCCGATGTGGGCGCACACCGGTATGCCGGCAGTTACAATCGCTTTGACCACGCGGGCCATTTCAGAGCCGCCTTCAAGTTTTACGCTTTCACACCCTGCATCCTTTATGAAACGTCCGGCGTTTTCCACCGCCTTCTCCACGCTCACCTGATAGGACATGAAGGGCATGTCTCCAATAACAAAACTCTGCTTTGCCCCCCTGCATACGGCCCTGCAGTGATGAAGCATCTCTTCCATGGTCACGGGGACCGTGGATTCATAACCGAGAACGACCATGCCCAGGGAATCACCCACTAATATCGTATCCATCTCGGCCTGATCAACCAGGCTGGCCGTGGGGTAATCATAGGCCGTCATCATGGTAATTTTCTGGCCTTCGTCCATCTTTTTTTGCAAGTAACTAATGGTGACTTTTTGTCGGGCCACTTTTTTCACCTCCTAATGGTTTAATGTTTGGTAGTTGCCAATAAAAAAAGGCCTTCCGGTGAAACCGCAAGACCTTTTTGTGAGTTGGGGAGTATTGCCAGTGGAAGCAAATTGAATCATCGATCGTGAGCTTCCCCGCAATTAAAGACCTTTCAGACTACTTAACCGTCCCGGTCAACTCCAAAAGCCGATCCAAGCGGTGTCACCTTCAGGAAATCTATTTTTAATAGATTAATGATAAAGAACTACCCACGGGTAAGCGTCCGTTATTGTAAGGATCTCCTCCCCTATTGGGTGCTGATTGTGAAATAAATAACAAAAGGAATGGCCGTTGTCAATCAAAATTCGGGTTTTTAGCCAGGTTAATTCAACTTGCTGATAACAGTTAAAAATGCGTCAAATCTTTCGATTTTCATTTTTATGGTTGAACAGGATTTTATGCTGAGTATAATAACAAGTTCTACTTTATCTTGAAGATCCTGAGAACCAGTCCTTATCAACGTCCAAATTTGAAGGGGGACCGTTATGGCACAGATTGATGCCTTTTTTAAGCTAATGAACGACCAGGGGGCCTCAGACCTGCACCTGATGGCCGGTCAGCAGCCAGTCCTGCGTATATTAGGAGAACTGGAGCGGGTGAAATATAGGGAACTTGATAATGATGGTCTAAAGGCAATGCTCTATGAAATTGCACCCGAAGAAAAGGTAAAGGTCTTTGAGGAAACCGGGGATGTTGACTTTGCATATGAAATTCCTGGTCTGGCACGGTACAGGGCCAATTTTTTTGAGCAAAAAAATGGCGTAGGCGCTGTTTTCAGAGAAATACCTTCAACCATTCTGACCTGCGAGCAATTGGGTCTTCCTCCGGTGGTTCGCAAATTGGCCTCTCTGCCGAGGGGACTGGTTTTAGTGACCGGGCCAACAGGGAGCGGCAAATCCACAACCCTGGCGGCGATAATTGACGAGGCCAACAGAACCAGGAAAGATCATATCATTACTGTTGAAGATCCAATCGAATTTGTTCACGAGAGTACCGAAGCGATAGTGAATCATCGGGAGGTCGGCACCCATACCAAGTCTTTTTCCGCGGCCCTGAGAGGAGCCTTAAGGGAAGACCCGGATATTATCCTGGTCGGAGAAATGAGAGATCTGGAGACCATATCCCTGGCCATCGAGGCCTCGGCCAC